>CAYRGA010000006.1:0-26108 GCA_964423705.1 uncultured Oscillospiraceae bacterium | reverse complement strand
TCGACGAGCAGTGCAGATTGCGGAGCAATGTGCATCGAACTATCAAGCGCGCCAAAATCCAAAGAACCCGAGAGGGAACTTTGGATTTTATAATATGGTAGGAATCGAACCTGAGAAGGCACGAGGCGAAGAATAAACAATTCGGTGAATTGTTTATAGCCGAGTGGTGCGAAGGCGGGTACCGAAACGCAAAGCGTTTGGGTCGACGAGCAGTGCAGATTGCGGAGCAATGTGCATCGAACTATCAAGCGCGCCAAGAAAAAGCGTTTGCATTTTGAAAACACTTTTTCAGCTAAATTCGCCTGACGGCGAGCTAAATGTGCTTTGCACACTAAATTACTTCGTAACTAAATTGACCTTACGGTCAGCTAAAAGCGAATTTAATTTAGCTGTTTTGCAAGAAACAATTTAGCTATGGAGCGTAAGCAGAATAATTTCGCTTTGCACCGTCAGTGCAAAATTTAACCTTGAAAAATATTGCACCTATAATATAGCCGAAATTCAAAATTCAAAAATTCACAAAGGAGTTTTTTATGAAATATGTAGCAGACAATGATTTACATATTCACAGTAAAGTTTCTCTTTGCTCAAATGACCCATTACAGACAACGGAGAGAATTTTGCAATATGCCGAGCAGAATAATCTTAAAACAGTATGCTTGACAGACCATTTTTGGGACAGCAAGGTAGAAGGAGCCAGTCAATGGTATGCTGTTCAGGATTATCAGCACATTTCATCATTACTTCCGTTGCCGCAAAAGGAAAATATACGATTTTTGTTTGGCTGTGAAACAGAACTGGATAAAAATTTTAATCTTGGTATTTCACGAGAAAGTTTTGATAAGTTTGATTTTATAGTTATTCCGACAACTCATTTCCATATGGTTGGTTTTACCGTTGAGGAAACAGTAAAAACGCCGATTGATAAGGCGAAAATGTGGCTGAAAAGGCTTAATAAGGTTCTTGAAATGGATTTGCCATTTCACAAAATAGGAATTGCACATTTGACATGCGGATTGATAGATTCTTCACGAGAGAACTTTTTAAAAACCATTGACGGCATATCGGAACAGGAATTGGAAGATGTTTTTTTGAAAGCGGCTGAAAAAGGCGTGGGAATTGAACTCAATTCTGACGATATGAGTTTTAAAGATTCTGAAACCGATACAGTTTTGCGGATTTACAGAACAGCAAAAAATGTCGGATGTAAGTTTTATCTCGGAAGTGATGCACATCATCCGGATTCACTTTGCAGGGCAAAAGAAATTTTTGAAAGAGCGGTAAATCTTTTGGATTTAAAGGAAGAAGATAAATTCAGAATATAAAATAAAATTTGTGATTGTTACAGGATTAAAAATATAGTAGAAATCAAAAAATCCAAAGTTTATCAAAATGGAGCTTTGGATTTTTTTGATTCTTACAGCAGCATACACCACTCATATTATCTATCCAAAATTTTCACCGAGTTTATATTTGGTACTTTTTTGTATGTAAAAAGTACTCGTTTCAATTATCCTGTTATGTTATCATAAAAATATAATATAAACGTGGTGATTTAATGAAAATTTTAAATTTTGGTTCAATAAACATTGACAATGTTTATTCGCTTGACAAAATCGTTTCACCGGGAGAAACTGTATCGTGTCGGTCGTATGAAACATTTCCCGGCGGCAAAGGGCTTAATCAATCCATAGCTGCCGCACGTGCCGGTGCCAAGGTTTATCATTGCGGCTGTGTCGGACGTGACGGGGAAGCCATGACTGACATTTTAAGGAAAAACGGCGTTGACACCTCGTATGTAAAGAGAGTCAGCATTAACATCGGTCATGCCATTATTCAAGTGGAATCATCCGGTCAAAATTCCATAATTGTATTTCCGGGCACAAACGCAATGGTGTCGAGGGATTATATAGATGCAGTGCTTGATGATTTTGATAGCAGAGATATTCTTCTTTTTGCAAAATGAAATAACAAATGTTGAATACATAGTAGACCAAGCTCACCGAAAGGGTATGTGCATAATTTTGAATCCTTCACCGTTTGATAGAAATATTGCTGAGATGGATTTTAATAAGCTTTCGTACATTGTGCTCAACGAGTTCGAAGCGGAGGAAATTTCAGGAAAAGCCATACCCCAGGAAAGTATATCTTACATAAAAAGTAAATATCCGAATTTGAAAATTGCACTTACTCTTGGAAGTAACGGCAGTATTTATTCGGATACCAATGCAAAAATATATCAAGCTGCTTTTGAGGTGGATACCGTTGATACCCCGGCTGCCGGAGATACCTTTATGGGGTATTTTGCAGCCGAGCTTGCAAGAGGTACCGATTATGCGCAAATACTTAAAATCTCCTCTGCCGCCTCTGCGTTGGCAGTATCAAAAAAAGGAGCTGTTCCTTCTATCCCAGGTAAAAATGATGTTATGTGCGCGCTAAAAACATTAAGGAAGATGCCGAATAACTTAAAGGCGGACTGAACTTTGAATAAAGTCAAAACATATCTGCAGAAGAATATAAAGACTGCCAGCTTGAAGGAATTGGCAGAAATGCTCGGCTATTCCGAGGTTCATACCGGGAAATTGATGAAAAAATATTTCGGTAAGCCTTTTTCAAAGGAGCTCCGGAGCATGCGGTGCACTGCTGCCCGGATGCTTATTGAAACCGAGAAGCCTATAATGAAATCGATGATCAATTCGCTATTGCATATTTGCTTAAATCGCAAGAAAAATTGAACCCAAAGGCGATATATGCCGCTCCGTTTTTTAATATAAATTCCGAAAGCCCGAACTAGAGTTTTGGCTTAAGGGTAAAAACGCCTTGAGTGACTATCTCGCCAAAATACGATAGACGAAGTTGAAAAGAACGTGAAGGGTACGGCTTGGACCCGTGTAATATGAGATGTTACAGCGGTTGCATGGCTTTTAAATGATGACGATAAATTCATGGAATTGCGTATCGTTCCGACACATATTCCGACATATGACAATCTTTATGCTACAGATTATCAAGGATATCTTATGAGGTATGTGTACAATATCAGACGAGATAGCTTGATGACGGATTTGTTTGAAAAATTAATCGGATAATGTCGTTTGTAATTTAAAGAAAAACCGATGCATGACATGGATTTCGGATAAAGTCCGAAAAAGTCGGCATCGGTTTTTTTGAAATATTACAGTTCAGTTAAATTTAAGTGTACATCTTTTCCGAAATCGGTACTTGGTTCTTCGGAAAGTGTAAATTCAAGCTTTCCGCCGCCCGTTATTTCGTCATAGGTCAAATAAGTTCTTTCTATCGGTGTACCGTTAAGTGTCACAGATTGTATATACGGATATTTATCCGGCTCTTTATCGCATACAACGGTAAGTGTATCTGCCACCTCACAGTTATGATACTGCGGATTCAGCTTAATTTCAGCCTTTTTAAACAATGGTGTATTTACAAAGTACAAATCACATCCCTGGCAAATCTGAGCAAATCCGAATGCCGAAAGTACATACCATGCCGAAAGCTGACCGACGTCTTCGTTGCCGCAGAAGCCGAATGCGCCGAGCCTATATGCTTCTTTTTGAATTCTGCGTGTCCAGTACTGAGTTCTGTGAGCCAAGCCGAGAAGATTAAAGTAGTGGGTAATGTTATGGCAGGGTTCGTTTGAGTGGTTGTAGTTTACATTCCACATTGCCGAAAAGTCAGCTTTCTCAAACAGCCTTTCCAAGAGCTCCACAGCTCGCTCCTTGCCGAACAAATCGCACAGTCCTTCGATGTCATATGGTGCATACCATGACTGTTGGAAAATATTGCTCTCGGCGCAGCCCGTTTCGATATATTCATCCGCTATCGGAAGGAAGTTTCCTTCCGCATCTCTGGGGGACATGAAACCAAGGCTTTCGTTGTAATTCTCGCTGTATTTTTTTACCCTTGACATATAGTATTTTGCATCTTCACTGTGACCTGCTTTTTTTGCAAAACGTGACATCGCATAATCAGCTGCTAAAAATTCCAGCGTTTCGCTGAGGCTTCCCGGAACATATGCCTGCTCGGCATACTGCTTTGAGTCCGGGTAAAGTGATTTAAATTCTCTTCCGTTAAGCTCTTTCTTGCCTTTGCTTGATGCCAGAGCGATTTGATATGCTTTCTCAACATCAAATGTGTCGATGCCCTTTAAATACGCATCGGCGATTATAAGCAGTCCGGGGTCGCCCACCATACATCTTGAGTCATTTCCCATGAGCTCCCAACGTGGGAATGAGGAATTTTTAATATCCGCGATTTTGATTAATGAATTTATCTCGTCATGAATCATATCGGGGCGTATTACTGTCAAAAGCGGAAATTCACTTCTGTACACATCCCATCCGCTGAACATGGTGCGCTGTTTGTAATCTTCGGATAAAAATGTTTTTCCGTCTATCGTAAAGCGTCCGTCCGCATCCGTGGCTGTCCTCGGGTCAAGGAGAACATGGTACAGACATGTATAAAATTTCTTAAGCTCTGTTTCGTCGTCACTTTCTATTTTTATGATATCACAGGCTTTATCCCATGCCGAAAACGCTTCGGCAGTCTTTTTATCAAAGTCAAAATCCATGCACTCGGAGTTTAAATTATTGCGTGCTCCGTCTAAGTCGGTATAGGATATACCGCATTTTAAAACAAGTGAATTTGACATCGGATTTTCAAAGGTTACTTTAAGACCGACATCCTTGCCGCTAAATTCTGTCAGTTTTTCGTCGGCATATTCTTCATTTGAGAAAAACCGCATTTTCTTTGCCGATTCGGACAGCTTACAAACAAAGTAAAAATCGTAAGAAACCTTTCCGTATCCTCTGCCGAAGCCGCCACCGTCCGGCGTACATATAATATGACCTTCTATGCAGTCGTTTCCAATAAGTTTTATTTCCTGATAGTCAGCGTTTCCGGCGATTCTGCGTGAAAAATTAAAAATGATTCCCGCTTCTTCGTCCTTTGGATATGTAAAGCGCAAAAGTCCCGCATGCTCGCAGGCCGTCGCCTCTGCCGTTATGCCATACCTTTCAAGGAAAACGGAATAGTAGCCTGCCTTTGCAACCTCGTTATCGTGTGAAAATTTGGATTTCCAGCCCTCTGTTCCCTTGGTGAATGGGATTTCTTCGTTGCTTCCGCTTCGCAGGTCTGTGTCGCCTATAACCGGCATTACCTGAAGGTTACCCAAATCGCCGTACCAGCCTATACCACTCATATGATTAAAGCTGAAGCCCTCTATCGTGTCGTGGCAATAGTTATATCCTGTGCCGTTGTCACCTCCGGTCACCGTGTCGGGAGAGAGCTGCACCATGCCGCCGGGAGTGCATGCGCCGGGGTGAGTCTTGCCACCGCCGTGAATGCTGTCGGTTTGAATGTCGCCGACGGTTCCGGTTATGGGGTCTATGTATTTTGCTTTGCTGTTTTCGTAAATTTCGCTTACTATGGTTTTAAATTTTTTCATTTATGTCACCTTTCTTAAAATATTATTTGATTTTGGTTATATCGTACGGAGTTGTCTGGTATACGTAGTAGTTCAGCCAATTACAAAACAAAAGATTGGCATGTGAACGCCAGCGTACGACAGGCTCTTTTGACGGGTTGTCGTTTTCAAAATAATTTTTCGGAATATCTATACTTTTTCCCAGTGAAATGTCGCGCTCATATTCTGTCTTTAAGGTATCTTTGTCATATTCGCCGTGTCCCGTGACAAATATCTGCTTTTTGTCGCGGCTTGCTACGATATAAGCTCCCGCATCATCGGATGCTGCTATAAGCTGCAGTGATTTATTCGACTTTATATCGTCCGTGTCAATGGTAGAATATCTGGAATGCGGCGCATAAAATTCATCATCGAAACCGCGTACCAGCATGGATTTCTTTCTGAGAACTTTGTGCTTGTACACACCGAAAAGCTTTTTGTCAAGGACTTGCTTTTCAATGCCGTAATGGTAGTATAATCCCGCCATTGCCGCCCAGCATATGTGGAGGGTGCTGGTCACGTTGGTCTTTGTCCATTCCATGATTGCTTTGATTTCGTCCCAATAGTCCACATCGGAAAAATCAAGTTTTTCCACCGGAGCACCGGTTATAATCATGCCGTCGTATTTGCTGCTTTTGATATCATCGAAGCTCTTGTAGAAGCTGTTCATGTGTTCTATGCTTGTGTGCTTGCTCGTGTATGTACTTGTTCTCACAAAATCCGTTTCGATTTGCAGAGGGGTATTTCCCAGAAGCCTTATGAGCTGTGTTTCTGTGACTATTTTTGTTGGCATGATATTGAGGATTGCTATTTTCAGCGGGCGTATATCCTGTGTGAGGGCACGTTTTTCCGTTATGCAGAAAATATTTTCGCCCTTAAGTATACTGTTTGCCGGCAAATCAGCCGGGATTTTAATCGGCATATGTATAACACTTCCTTATTGATAATCTGATATTTTTCATAGGTAGATAGTTAGTTACAATATATAACTTGCCAGTGCAGCCATTAACGGTATGGTGATGATGGAATACAGTGTCGTTATGGCTGAAATCTGTGAGCCGTAAGCCGCATTCATGTCGAATTTCTCCGCGAAAAGCGCTGTGAGTGTTGCGGTGGGGCATGATGCACTTATGAGAATCGCGAGTGCGATGCTGTGATCCGTTTTAAAAAGTGCAAATAAAACTATGGCTATAATCGGCGCAAGTATCAGTCTGAGCAGTGATACAGCATATATCTGAGGATTTTTAAATGCACTTACTATGTTTGTCCTGGCGAGAAAGCTACCGAGCAGCAGCATGGCAAGCGGTGTATTTAAATCTGCGGTATAATTCACTACGGACATTACAACCGACGGAAGCTTTATTTGCAAAAAATATAAAACCAACGCTATCAGAGTTCCGATAATACCTGGATTTAAGAAAATCTTTTTCACGGACATGCTTCCGCTCTTTCCTGCATACAGATGTATGCCGTGGCTCCACGAGAGTATATTAAATACTGCCAGATATGCCGAGCCGTAGAACACACCGCGGTTTCCGAAGGCTGCCTGCAGGAGCGGTATCGCCATAAAGCCGCAGTTCGAGTAAATTGATGAGAAGCGGTCTATCTTCCGCGTTTCTTCGTCCTTTATACCTCGGAAAAATACAGCAGAAACAGCTATTAAAATGAAATGTATCACAAAGCTTGCGATAAATGCATATATAAGTCCGTGCACCGACGCTAAATCCAGCTTTGTCTGATAGGTGCGTATCAAAACGCATGGTGTCACCACTGTGAGAAGTATTCCCGACATGTCGGAAGCACCTTTTTTCGATATGGTTCCCGTTTTCGTTAAGATGTAGCCCATTATGATAAGGGCGAACATTACAAATACCTGTATACTGACTATTGATGCGATTTTATCCATTGCTTAAAACTCCTCGAAAATTTAATAAATGTGTTTGGCGGTTTGTTTCCGCCATTTATATAAGTAGTTTTAGATTATATCATAAAATGCGTATAAAGTCAATTGAGCGATTTGTATGTATTTTTTCGATAATAGTGCATAAATTAGGAAATAATTTTGTCCGGCATTCCGCATAATGCGAAACGCCGGGGTTTTTGCCGTGTTATATAAGCGGAATATGCTTTTTGTGCACGCAGATATATTTTCGTTTTGTACTGCGGCAAATTGCGATTACCGCAGCGGTCACCGCCGATGCACCGAGTGCGCACAGCGCATAGGGTACAGCGGATGGACGTTTGACTGTGCTTTTTGCGGTTTTAAGTCTGTAGTGGATACGGTTTTCTCCATGGTTTTGCATAAAAAATTCAACTCCCGACAATAAATTTGTATTTTTCTCTTGACATTTATTATTAGTTGTGTTATTATTTTTATGCTGATGAAAAGGTCTTTTTTTTGTGTGCAAAAATTGTCACACAACTAATTTATCCGGATAAAGCTTTGTAAAAAAACAAGGAGGTGCACAAAATGAGAGTTAAAATCACTTTGGCATGCAGCCAGTGCAAGCAGAGAAATTATAACACAATGAAAAACAAGAAGAATGATCCCGACAGATTGGAAATGAAAAAATATTGTCGTTTTTGCAGGGAACATACTTTGCACAAAGAAACAAAATAGTTCTATTTCCACTAAAAAGAGGTGAGCGTTGTGGCAGAAGCAACTGTAAAAAAACAAAATAAGGCCGTGAAATTCTTTAAAGAAGTTAAATCCGAATTAAAAAAAGTAGTATGGCCGTCTAAAAAGCAGGTTGTAAACAACACTTTGATAGTTATAGCAGCGGTACTGGTTATCGGTATTGTAATTTGGGCATTCGATGCGATTTTCCAGTATGGTTTGTTCAGATTTTTACAGAAATAGTTATTAAGTGAAGCATATTGCGTATGAAGTGCCGGGCGGCAGTGCTTTTGCGCCCGTGTGTACACGATATGCTTATTGAAATTAAGGAGGCCGGAATATGAGCTTGAGTAAGGCAGGCAGAAATGCTAAGTGGTATGTTGTTCATACTTATTCCGGGTATGAGAATAAGGTTAAGACCAATCTTGAAAAGGCTATTGAAAACAGAAATCTTGAAGAGCTTATAATCGATATCAGAGTTCCGACCGAGGATGTTCTTGAAGCCAAGGGCGAGGAACAAAAGCTGGTCACCAGGAAGATTTTCCCGGGTTATGTCCTCATTAAAATGGTCATGACTGATGATACATGGTATATTATTCGTAATACTACCGGTGTCACAGGCTTTGTGGGTCCGGGCTCAAAGCCGGTTCCGCTCAGCGATGAGGAAGTCGAAGCACTCGGTGTCGAGGTTAGACTCGAAAGTGCCGATTATGCTGTGGGTGATAATGTCCGCATTGTAAACGGTGCGTTTGTAAATCAGATAGGCATAGTCGATTCTATAGACGAGCATAACAGAAAGGTCAATGTGAGTGTTGTCATGTTTGGCAGAAAGACACTCCTCGAGCTTGATATGAGTTGCGTTGAGTCGCTTTAGATTGGTGCTTTAAGGCATACATACTGTATGCGGAAATGATAATAACGGTTTTGCCGATATTATACAGCTCGGTGATGCGCTTTTAAGCCGTCGTTGAGCGACGTAAGAAAGGGAAGTTTCCCTTTTGTTGAAGTGGGAGGATGCATAAGCATTCCGCTTTATTACCACATTGTTTTTAAGGAGGTGTTCGTAACATGGCACAGAAAGTAACAGGTTTCATAAAGCTTCAGATTGAAGCCGGAAAGGCTAATCCGGCACCGCCGGTAGGTCCCGCACTTGGTCAGCATGGTGTTAATATCATGCAGTTCTGTAAGGAGTTCAACGAAAAAACAGCAAAGGATGCAGGTCTTGTAATCCCTGTAGTTATCACAGTATATCAGGATAGATCCTTTACATTTATTACTAAGACTCCTCCGGCAGCCGTATTGCTTAAAAAGGCTTGCAAAATTCAGAGCGGTTCCGGTGTACCGAACAAAACAAAGGTTGCTACAATAAGCAAGGATGCGTTAAAGACTATTGCAGAGCAGAAAATGCCTGATTTAAATGCTGCAAGCATTGAATCTGCCATGAGCATGATTGCAGGTACTGCAAGAAGCATGGGAATTGTAGTTGAGGACTAATTGTTTTGAATACGTGGGAGGAATTTTGAAATTCCGATATACCACATAAGGAGGAAAGAATAGTGCATAGAGGTAAAAAATATTTAGATAGTGTTAAATTAATCGAAAACAATAAGCTTTACGATGTAGATGAAGCTTTGGACTTGGTTGTTAAAACATCAAAGGCTAAATTTGATGAAACAGTTGAGGCTCATATCAGACTCGGCGTTGACTCCAGACATGCCGATCAGCAGGTAAGAGGCGCAGT
Organism: uncultured Oscillospiraceae bacterium; assembly: GCA_964423705.1. Classification (GTDB taxonomy): domain Bacteria; phylum Bacillota; class Clostridia; order UMGS1810; family UMGS1810; genus CAKSIN01. Next base: position 16,268 of record CAYRGA010000006.1, on the reverse strand, counting down.
TGTACTTCCGCACGGTACCGGTAAGAAAATCAGAGTTTTGGTTTTCGCTAAGGGTGATAACGTACAGAAGGCTCTTGACGCAGGTGCTGATTATGCAGGTGCGGAAGAACTCGTCGCAAAGATTCAGAATGAAAACTGGTTTGACTTCGATGTAGTCGTTGCTACTCCCGATATGATGGGCGTTGTAGGTAGAATCGGTAGAGTTTTGGGACCTAAGGGTCTTATGCCTAACCCCAAGGCAGGTACTGTATCTCCCGATGTTGCAAAGGCTGTAGAAGACATCAAAGCAGGTAAAATCGAGTACAGACTTGATAAGACAAACATTATCCATTGTCCTATCGGTAAGAGCTCCTTCGGTGTTGAGAAGCTGAAAGACAATTTCACCACTCTCATTGCCGCTGTTGTTAAAGCTAAACCGGCTGCTGCTAAGGGTCAGTACCTTAAGAGCATATCCGTTACTTCAACAATGGGCCCCGGCGTGAAGCTCAATACTTCAAAGTTTGGTAACTGATATTTGTCAGCGTACACAATTTGTGAAATTAATGCTTGACAAATTTATGTCAATGTGATATATTAATATAGTAGTCCGCAGACAGCAGGTATTTTTATATGTAAATCCTGCCGAGGAATCGCATATAGTGAATAGTATTGCTTTTATGGGTTTCTCATGTTCTGTGGGAAACCCTTTTTGTATCATTTTGATATTTATTAAGTGTATATATACACTCACATATTTTTGGGAGGTGAAATTATGCCAAGTGCAAATGTATTGGAACAGAAAAAGCAGGTTGTAGCCGAGTTGGTTGAGAAGTTGAAAGCCGCACAGGCAGGTGTAATTGTAGATTACAGAGGTCTTACGGTTGAAGAGGATACTAACCTCCGCAGAAAGCTCAGAGAGGCCGGCGTTGAATATAAGGTTGTTAAAAATACTTTGACACGCTTTGCCGCAAATGAAGTCGGTCTCAGCGGTCTTGATGAACAGCTTAACGGACCTACATCACTCGCTATCAGTGCTGATGACCCGGTTGCTCCGGCAAAGGTTATAGCTGAATTTGCTAAAGATAATGAGTGCCTTAAGATTAAGGCAGGTTTCCTTGATGGAAATGTTATATCTTTGGACGAAATCAATACTTTGGCAAAGACCCCGTCAAGAGATACTCTTATCGCTACTATTATGGGAAGCCTCAACGCTCCTGTATCTAAGTTGGTAAGAACCTTGCAGGCGTTGGTTGATAACGGTGTAGAACCGGCAGATATCAACATTGCCAAGGAAGAAGCTCCTGCACAGGAGGAAGCTCCGGCTCAGGAAACAGAGGCTTCGGCAGAGGCTCAAACTGAAGCTCCGGCAGAAGAAACTGCAGAAACACCGGCTGAATAATTCGGTGAATTTAAATCAATAAACGGTGCGAAACCGTATAAAAACAAAATTAATTAAATTTTACTATAGGAGGTAAGATAAAATGAGTAGTATTGAACAGATCATTGCTGATATCAAAGAATTAAAGTTATTAGAAGTTGCTGAATTGGTTAAGAAAATGGAGGAAGAATTCGGCGTTAGCGCTGCTGCTCCGGTAGCAGTTGCAGCTGGTGGTGCCGCTGCAGGTGCTGCAGAAGCTGAAAAGACAGAATTCGACGTTGTTCTTAAAGAAGCAGGCGCTGCTAAGCTTAAAGTTGTTAAAGCTGTAAGAGAAGCTACAGGTCTTGGTCTTAAAGAAGCAAAAGACATGGTTGACGGTGCTCCCAGCACTATCAAAGAAGGCGCTTCAAAGGATGACGCTGAAAAGCTTAAAGCTCTTCTCGAAGAAGCAGGTGCTGTAGTAGAATTGAAGTAATTTCGGTTTTATTTGAATCGTATATAATTTCATTCACATTAATCGCTCACAGAAATTCATCTGTGAGCGTTTTTTGCGCTTTGATGGAGGTTTTCGGTGTACTGCATTTTGTGCTCTGTCTGTCGGTCACATCGGAGCTTTATTATACAGAGTCATTATTGTTAGTTTTAACTAAGTAAAACAATTTTTTTTGAGCATTTTATACGTTTAATTATTTGATTTTGTATGATACAATATCTAAAGATTGCGCTGATATGCAAAAAAACTGCTATTACGGCAAATACGGTATATTTTGTATTAGGTTTACAATCAAAAAATATCACTGTGGAAGCGATACGCTAAAGGAGAAAGACATGTACAAATTTTTATCGAAAATGATTGCGCTGATAATGATTTTATCGGTAGCTGTAATACCGGAAACAGCAATGGCGAATGTTGGTACACCCGTAAGCGACAAAACCGTTGATATGTATGACGGTAAAACAATGTGGAAAAAGATTTATACGCAGGAGTTCACATCAAGCAATATGGTAGCGAATAATCTATCGTCCGATTGGTGCGGTCCAACCGTACAGTGGACAAGCTTTACCGACGGAAACCTCGTAACGCTTGACAGTGCGAATAATAAGACAAACATTGTCAATCCGCGCGGTGGAAGCGGCATACAAAAGTTGAATTATGATTCCCCGTATAATGGCAATCACTTGACTTTTTACGGGAAAACACTTGTAAATTATGCTATGACATTTGATATGCAGATTGCAAGCTGTTTTGGGTCAAGCAATGAAAAAATGGTTATAAACTTTAAGGACGCTACGGAAAAGGCAAAGAATACCACGAACTATTATGCTCCCATGCTGGATACCGCAAAGAGCCAAATATGCGGTTCGACAACTACACTTGCCGATGACAGCGGAACGAAATACCGAATCGATTCTACCATAGTAAATACCGATACCGCTGAGGGCGAAGGCAAGGTATTTGCGGTTGATAAAACTACCGGGAATAAGTATTTGGTAAGTACGACGGTTGACGGAACTACAACGTATTACAACAGAAAAATTAATTTCAAGATAGTTGTGGACGGCGGTATAGAAACGATTTGGTGGAAATGGGAAGGCTCTGATAAGTGGCAAGTAAACAGTTGCCGCGAATTGATTGCAAATAGGGCGACCTACATAGCATTTCACTCATCGAATATTATGCCTGTAATTACCAATTTTGATGTATATCAGCGTGCAAGTGAGATTGTTAAAATTCCGGAAAAAGTTACACTGGACAGCTTTGTTGCAGCTGACAGCGAGGAGATGATAGCATCTCCGCACTTCGGTACACCTGAATTTACAGAGCCGGGACGAATCTTTACGGCTGAGGTAAGAACAAAGCAATCTGAACTTTCAAAATCCGGATGGATGGCGTATTTGGAGAATGAATATAAGTCTTGGAACTGTGAAGTGACAGCGGAGGATTATGCCGCAGATGCGGTGTATATGGGTACAAAACCCGGATATAGGCTTAAAATCAAAGTGCCGGCAGATATTTCACCGGAGCTTATGAATTTGGTTATTATACATGAAGACAGTGACGAAAATCAGAATTTGAAATTTATTTCTCCTCAATCGGTGAGCGTGGTTCCGAATTTGGATGAGGACTTTTATGCGGTGGGCATAAGCGATACTCATTTGAATGCTTGGAAAAAGGAAAACGGAACTGCAAGCGAAGGCAGAAATATTGAAACTATGAACAAGGCACTGGAAATAGCCGGTGCAAGATACCTGTATCACGGAGGCGATATAGGCGGTGGCGGTGTTGATAAGCTCAACACGGTCAAAAACTATTTTGTGGATGCGTTTACAACATCCAAAATGCCTTTGATTGTAGTTGCCGGAAATCATGATTATGACAAATATTCGTATCCATCAGGAACACTTATTAAAGATAATTCACGTGAAGAGATTGAATTTGATGAAATTACCGATAGTACCGACCTTTCAAACAAGCAGGTGGTAAGTAATTTCACTTTTGATGCATTTGACAGAATGTTTGGAAAAAGGTCTGCGCTCATTACAATGGGTGACAGTATGGTGATTGCCAAACACGATTATGGTGCATATAGGTCGTATACCGGTGAAAATTCCGAGCCCATAAAGCTAAGAGATGCTTTAGCACAGGAATGGAAAAGCTGGAATGGCGGTGCGGACGGATTCAGAGTGTTATATCAGCATACATACAACACCGGTAGCGTAAAAAATGATATCACAAATACACCTGACCAAATTTACGGAAGTGCGGCATTTATGTCCCCGACATATCACAATGACGCATCCTTGCCGGAATATGACTTCCAGGCAATAGGTCATGACCACGCAACATATGCAATAAATGACAAGCTCCTCACATTCGGCGGAAGCGGTCACGGTGACTGTGATTGGTCTGGTGAAAGCGTCATTTTCAGCTATTCATACGATGCATCTAGCGCGAAAAAATGGGCGTTGGATACAAATGAGCTGATGAGAAACGACAGATACAAGGACGGCAAATATAAGTATTACACAAGTGATACCGTGTCACAGATGACATCTGAAGAGCTTGCCAAACGTGATGAATACATAGATAGTTATTACCAAAATGATTTTATCGGCGACGGAACAATGGAAGAACCTGCGCTCTATGCATCGTATTATAACAAGAACAACGGAACTGCGGAATTTAATGTTGCAACCGTTACAAATACGCTGGACTTTAATTTCTATGACGGACGCATTAAGTTTGTTATGAAACGCGGTGAGTATGAGCTCGGTGACGGTGCGCAAATGCTGAGTCAATATGATTCTGCCGACGGATTGAGTACAATTGTTTTGGCAAAAGTGAATATTCCTGCGGCTACTGCGGATAAAGCTGTAATAAGCGTTTCGTGCAGTCCGAAAGACGAAACGTCAGGTGCAGTTTACAATCTTGACGGCGCAGAAAGCGGATTTGTCGCATACGATACCAAAGCGCTGAATTTGGTAAGAGTAAGCGGTGCGCATGAAGCATTGTCTGACGATAACGTTAAGGTACTCTGCGATGGACAAGATACCCGGTATTCGATTACAAAATTAAATGCCAGATCATACGCAGTAAATTTTGACGACGGCATGGTTGAAAATACACGTTATAGCGTATCGGTAGGAGAACAGAAATTTGAGTTTGTTGTACTGCCGAAAGAGTATATTGCGGATTCCTATTACGGCAATACGGGAGTGCTTACTTACGGAGATAAGCCATTATCATTTGCGAATAATCCGCTTGAAAACTTTGTAATGGAATTCACGCTGAGAAGTGCAAGCACGGGAAGAGAAAAAAGAACTGTCGATACAAATGATGGTGGAAGAATGAACCTTCATTTCTGTCCCACGGTGAATGGTAAAAAATATGATTATTACTTCTATAATTCGTCTGTTGCGAAAGGAACCTCGGGATGGAATTTATATGCCGGAAGTACGCCATCGGGAAGTTCGATAGGCGACGGTGCGATTGGCGCAAGTACAAGAGGTAATGCCGAAGTTGGAGCACTTATAGACCATAATTCTGTTTCTGCTTTGGAATTGGAAGAAAATTATGATTTCAGAATAATAAAGGCGGGAAAAGAGCTTTCCGTATGGGTTAAGAAAACAACAGATACAACCTATGACCGTATATTTGAGTATCATGGAGTAGGGGCTGTTTCGGGAAGAGAATACCTGTATTTACCGGAAGAAGCGGGATATGTGTATGTACAGTTAAACGTATCAGGTGTTTCAAATAATACCGCAAAAGGCTTGAAACTTTATGATATTGCTGATTATGTGGAATATAACGAAAAGCAAGGTACTTATATGAACATTAAGTACGGTATTCAGCCGGATGGCGATGTAAATGCATACAGTGCCGAAACGGATGACGGAACGGTGGCGCTTCCGGTTACCAAAAACGGCATAAAAGACTATACGGTTGATTTGTCAGCACTTAACCGGACTATTTCCGGTTCTGATGTAAAGATTAAGGTACCGGGATATACCAATGTTTACGGAATAAATGTAAAGGAAAAGGAAATAACGGTTAAAGCTGCCGATGAAATGGCAAGCATAACAGATGAAAAGTGTACTTTGGTTGACGGTAAATACAATGTATCCGCGACAATTACAAGCAATTTCAAAAATACCACAGGTACAATGAATGCCATAGCGATATGTGCAACATATACGGACGAAAACGCACTGTCGGATGTTAAAACAAGAAATATTACGGCAGGTGCAAACAAAGTGGTATTTGACCCGATTAAACCCGGCGAAAGATGTGTAATTTACGTGTTTGAAACGCTGAATGGCATACTTCCGCTAACGGCAAGCAAGACGGTAAAGATAACAAATAATCAATAAATAAGTAAATAAATCAGAGCATCCTCACTCAAAATCGATTTGGCTGAGGATGCTCTGTTTGTGGTATGGGTGAAAAGTTAAAAGGCTTTTTGCCAACAGTTTGGTTTATAATTGAATAATGGAATATTGACTTTTATCGATACTCGGCAGTATAGCATAATTTCATACAAATTATGCAGCTGTTATCATTTAAAATCAATAATTGACAAATAAACACATATGATGTAAAATCTAATAGAATAAACATACGGAGGATGATACAATGTCATTATTTAAGGAATTTAAGGCTTTTGCATTTAAGGGTAATGTTTTTGACATGGCTGTCGGTGTTATCATAGGTACAGCATTCAGCAAAATCGTTACGTCCATGGTCAGCGACATAATTATGCCGATATTTACCGGTGCCGCTTCAGGTGTACAGTTCACCGATATTAAAATTGCGCTGCGCGGTGAAAATGCCATAATGATAGGCAATTTTATTCAAAATGTGTTCGACTTTTTAATTATTGCCGTTTCCATATTTTCATTTATCAAGGTTTTAAACAAACTTAAAATACACGAGCCGGAAAAAGCACCTAAGCCGAAGAAGCCCACTCAGGAAGAATTACTTACCGAAATACGTGATTTGCTTAAGGAAACGAAACAATAAATTATTAAGGGAAGATTTGTGTATAAAAAGGCATGCCGTCGAACAACTGACAGCATGCTTTTCATGTATTAAAAAATTATCCGTATACTTTGGAGCCGATGTATTCATCGTTTGTCACGCTACTGTCGGCATGCTTTCCATGTTCCAGCATCCAAGAGAAAACAGCTTTGTTTTTAAATGTTTCTGTCCAGGCATCGTGCTCTGCCTTCGGATATATGGTAAGCTTTGCGTGACCGCCGTGCATATTAACACTGTCAACCATTTTTCGGCTTTCCTCGCACAATACCACATTATCTTTTTCACAGTGGAATGCCCAAACTCCCATGTTTGCAAGACGTTCGGAATTCCAATACATTCCTCCGCCGCAAATTGGGACTATTGCTGCGAATAAATCCGGTCTGCTCATCCCTAACTGCCAGGTCGCATATCCGCCCAAGCTTGGTCCGATACAATAAAGCCTTTCCGAATCAACATATGCTTCATTTGAAACAAATTCAGCAAAATCCTCCAGTCTTTCAAAAACATCGAACCATGTATTTTCTTTGCACTGAGGTGCATACACAATAAACTCAAATTCATCATACAAAAAAGAGTCTGTAACAGAGAAAAAAGGATGTCCTTTTAATATATTAATATCTGTTCCGCGTGTACCGGCACCATGCAGAAATAAAATCGTCGGATAGCTTTTTGTTTTATCAAAATCAGTCGGATATTTGACTATGTACTCAATATCTTTAAAATTCATAATATGCACCTCAACTTAATTAAAGATGTTATATCCTCTTGCCCAGGTATCGACGCCGATACACTCATAGGCTAGCTTTCTGAGCTTTGGGTACATCTCCGACTGATTGTCATTTAAACGGCGATTATGCTGTGCGTAAACAATGGTAATGCCCTTTTTAATATCTATAAGAATCAGATTGCCGTGATATCCCACCGAAACATATGCATCTTCCTTTTCGGTTTCGTTATATATAAGGCCGTTTACAAGCAGGTCAACACTGTAATCGCTTAAAATGCGACGTCCGCGCTTGATTTCGCCTTTGTTGCACAGCACCTCACACAAGATTGCATAATCATCTACGGTAGTTATCAGTGAACCATTGCTTTTTAAGTATATATTTTCGACAGCTTTTTCTTTTTCAACATCCGAATTACCGATATCATCGGTTTGTGAAGCGATGATTTTTTTGCTTTTTTCAGTAAGCTCAAAGGTTGTGGATTTCATTTTAAGCGGGTCGGTTATGTTGGCTTTGATATAGTCATTAAAGCCGATTCCGCTTGCTTTCTCTATCAATGCAGAGATATTGGCATGATTATACGGGCTTTTCTCATCATTTAAGTTAGCGCTGTATCTGCGCACAAATTCCCTAATCGTCACATCTTCGGCAAAATCCGTTATAAAATCGCGTATTTTATCATTTAATGTCAGTTTATATCGTTCTGCAAGCTGCATCACGGCAACACAGCACAAAAGCTTGGCACCGGAATGGAAAAAATACAAATCTTTCCGTGAAACCTTTCTTTTTGCCGCTTCGTTTGAATTGCCTGCTCTATGGCGAAACACATAAATATGGTTATAGTATATGCTTAAGTCACAGCCGCTAATACCGTATTCACTGCGCAATGAATCCAAAAACTTTTTTAATTTCCTAAAATCCAAAATAATCACCTCGTCACAATTCGAGTACGGACAGAACTAATTATTAAGCCATTTGTGCTCCTCATCGGTCGTCATAAAGAAGCCGCGGTTTTCACCTGCCATAATCCACAGGTAGTAGTTTTCATATCCCGGAGCAGTATGGAATGGGTGATAGCCGCGCGGTATTTCGACGAAATCGCCCGATTTAACGGTATATGTTTCGTCAATATCGCCCTCTTTGGTATATACACGCTGTATACCGAAGCCTGACGGTTTGTCAAATTCATAATAGTATATTTCTTCGGTATTTGCTTCCGTAGGCATATTGTCATCGTCATGCTTGTGCGGAGGATAGCTTGCCCACTGACCGCCGTGTACATATGCCTCACCGATATAAATAATATCGGCATCCACTCTCTCATCGAGAATAAAGTGTGCCTGTCTTTGCCAGCCGGGCTTGCCCATATCCTTAATAACAACATCCTCAGGGTTGATAAGGACAGGCTTATGGTCGGACACGGACGGAGATTTACATACAGCTATGGAAACTTCACCCTCGCCTGTTATGGTAAACGGTGTGTTTCTCGGAATATAGACACATGTAGCCGCACCGTCGAAAACATTTTCACGTTTTCCGATGTTTTCATATGCGAAATTTTCGCCGCTTACGGTACACTTGCCGCCCATTATCAAAATGCCGTACTCTTTGTTCTTTTCATTATAACTCTTTTTCTCACCTTTTGCAAGTCTAACCATATCAATTTCCACAAGCTTGCACGGGCTGTTTTCTTTGGTTATTATTTCGGATTTACCGTATTTTTTATTCCAGGTTTTCTTTAAATTCATTGTGTCCTCTCTCCTTTAAAAATTCTATGGTACTTCTGTAATCAGGTACACCGTCACGTGCACCGGTCATTGTGCATTTAAGTGCCGAAACGGCACTTGAAAATACACAGCAGTCGTAGTAGTTAAATCCATTTGTCACTGCGAATGCAAACGCTCCGTGGAACACATCTCCGGCACCGTTTGAATCCACGGCATCCACCTTAAACGACGGATAGCTCCGAATATCGGCACCGTCATATATTATTCCGCCTTTTATTCCTTGGGTGATGACAACAATTTCCGGTTTGTAATCTTCATAAAGCTTTTTTGCAGCATTGTGCACATCGTCCTCACCGGTGAAAGCAAGCGAAAATTCCTCAGACGGAATCAAAATATCCGCGTAGGGGAGAAGTTTCTCTACTCCGTCATACATTCCGCCCGCATCATAAAGCACCCCGGTTCCGTTTTCGCGTGCGATTTTTGCTCCTATTACCGCGTTTTCAAGTTCATTGCCGTCGACCATAAGCAAATCCGCACCTTTAATAGCTGCTTCTTTTTCGGAATCAATCGTAAATTTCGGCAAGTTCTCTTTGTTAAAAACGCAGGTTCGTGATGTATTTTCCTTATTTAAAAGAACCACTGAGGAAAATGAGGATGAGTTTTCCTTCATATCCACATAATCGGTGTTCATTCCGAATCTTTTCATATCGGAAAGCAGAAATTCGCCGCCACTGTCTTTGGCGAGTGCGCCGATATATGCCGCATCCGCGCCGAGCTTGGAAGCCGCGACAAGCCCTGTGGCACAGGGACCGCCGCCGCATTCTTTAATACCGCATGCTCGCATTTTGCTGTCTTCCTTCGGATAACCGTCTACCGTTATCAAGGTATCGAATACATTTGCGCCTATACCTACAATTTTGCTCATGCCTTATTTTCAGCTCCCAACAACTTGATTTTGCTCATGGCAAACTGCTTAACACTCTCGATTGAATCCTTCATGAAAAGGTCGATTGCATATATTTCACGTGAGGTTTCAAATACTTTATCCAAGAATGAGAAGCACAAATCCGTGCCGAAGTTAATCTTTCTTATGCCGGCATTTATAGCCGCCTTGATTTCTTCATCCGGCACGCCGCTTCCACCGTGCAGTACAAGTGCGGCATCCACGGATTTATGAATGTCGGCAATGCGGTCAATAGCCAGTTTCGGTGCTTTTTTATACCTTCCGTGAGCAGTTCCCACCATTATAGCCAAGGCTTTCACACCTGTACCGGAAACATATTTTTCGGCTTCTTCAACTGTTGTGTAGGCATTTTTAAGCTCATCGCCGTCCTTTGCCACGCCGATGTGACCAAGCTCACCCTCTACGCCAACTCCGACCGAAGCACAAAGCTCAACGATTTTTTTCGTTTCGGCTATGTTATCTTCAAGGCTCAGAAGTGACTTGTCAATCATAATTCCTGTTGTACCACAGCGCAGTGCACGTGTAACTTCCGTAAGACCTGCACCGTGGTCCAGGTGATAGCATACCGGAACCTTTGCCTTTTTCGCAGCAGCTAAAATAATCGGTGCCAGGTAATATCCTTCTTCATTTGTAAAAAGTCGGGAATAATTCTGCAATATTACAGGTGCATTAAGTTCTTCTGCAGCTGCTATTACGCCCATTACCGTTTCCATATTGTAAACATTCAATGCCGGAATCGCAAAATTCTTTTTTTCGGCAATATCAAGTATTTCTTCAAAACCAACTAACATTTTAATATCCTCCGTCAATAAACTTTATATTAATTAATCCTCGATCGGATCATATTCAAGCTCCGGAATGTATCGGGTAAACTCGCGAAGCTCATTTTCGTAATTTCCGTACAGCTCGCTCATGTGATGAATATACGGACCGTATATAAGCTTATTTTCAATTTTCGACAAATTATTAAACTCTGCCCATATGTATGTGCCGAATGTATTCGGACCATCGGTAGTATCGAAGGTTCCTCCGAGAAGAGTATATTTGCCTTTTGCGCTTTGGAAGCGCGCAATGGTATATTTACCGTCCTTAGCTTTAAAGCTTGGTTTGGTGTTAAACAGCTTAGCCTTCTCTCCGTCCGCCTTCATAGAATACGGGAATGGACCGCAATGCCACAGAAGCTCTGCATTTTTGTTTGTGGGATGTTTGCAGGTGAATTCACCGAAAAGCGGTGCCGTTTCACCTCTTGATGCGCACATAAGAAGTGCCTGTGTCACTGCGCCGTATATGTCGGATTCGCATGTTACTATATATCCCATATCATAGAGTATGCTCATTGCCAGGCATGGATTCGCACCGACTGCGACCGGCATAGATGTCCAGCATTCCGATGAAAGCACATCGGAGCCCGTTTCATTAAATATTTCAATATACAAATGAACAAATGCCAGCATTTTAATAAGCGTGTCATCATCAAGACCTGCTGTATCGTATTTTTCTTTGAGTGAAACCAAGTCTTTTTTCAGTTCATCGATTTTTGAAGTGTATATATCTTCAAATTTTTTGGTTACAACAGCCATATTGACTGTCTGAAGGTTTATTCCGAACTTTTCGGTAAGCTCCAATTCGTTGTACATAACGCTTTTGAAAGGATTAAGTCTGGTTCCGACCTGAGTAATTCTCATGCTTTTGAAGTTTTTAACCATGGTCGCCACCGATAAAAAGCTTTTTAAGCCGGACTCAAATCTCTCATCTTCAACAGGACAGTTCTCTATGTATGAGAAGGGAACATTCAGCCTTTGCAGCTGTTTACTTATGGCAAACAGTCCGCACTGAGCATCCGTAAATCTCATGCCGTCCGCTTCAAAGGACATATCCTGCGGCCCCCATAATAAGGTCGGCAGATTCATCATTTTGGCAATCTGTCCGGCAGCTTCTTCATTTCCGAAATTACAATTGATTATAAAAATAGCATCAACGTTTTCCTTTCGCAGATAATCACGCACTTTTTCACAATCACTGTTTTCGGAAAGCAGTCCTTCGACATTGAGCCATTCCAAGTCGGTAAAACATGTTTTGTCGTCTGTAAAATTCTCTTTTATGTAGCTGATAATATGATTCTTGTTCTCAACTGCATATTTCGGTGCAAAGATACCTTTGCGCGTTGCCGCATCAGCGAGCCAACGTCTTTCCGGAACAAGTCCGATTTTTAATTTGTAGTCCAGCACAATACCACCTCGTGAAAATATTTTTTATTTTTAAGCCTTAAATTAAAAATATTATACATCAAAATGAAAATTATTTCAATACCAAACCGTCAATTTTTTTGAAATTATTTTAATATTTGAAAATATTGTCAATTTCGTGAAAATCATCAAAACCATTTGTGCACTTTTAACAAAGGTATTTCGGATATGAGTATCATATATGCTTTGTCTGCAATGCAACACTTTGTGCACAGGGCGGATTGGTAAACTTCTCTTTGTATATATCATAACACAACTTTTGAAATTTGTGTATTGTATTTTTCATTCTTATATGGTAAAATATAAATTAATACATAAAATGTTAAAGCTGTGTATTTTCATAGGTTTATTAATATTTAATGATAAAGGAGTATGGAATTATGTGTAATGTCAGACCGGAAACAATGCAACGAATCAATACCAAAGAACTGGCGGATTCGTTTATCGAAGAACAACTGAGTGCAATACGCAGTCAAGTCGGAGAAAAGAAAGTATTACTTGCCCTTTCGGGAGGCGTGGATTCCTCTGTGGTGGCAGCCTTGCTTATAAAGGCTATAGGAAAGCAGCTTGTCTGCGTCCATGTAAATCATGGACTTATGCGTAAGGGTGAAAGTGAGCAGGTAATCGAAGTATTTAAAAACCAAATGGATGCAAATCTTATATATATCGATGCAACAGACCGATTTTTAAACCTTCTCGAAGGCGTAAGCGAACCTGAAAGAAAACGTAAGATAATCGGGGGTGAATTTATTAAGGTTTTTGATGAAGAAGCATCAAAACTTGACGGGATAGCATTTTTGGCACAGGGAACTATATATCCCGATATTCTCGAATCGGATGGAGTTAAAGCTCATCATAATGTGGGCGGTCTGCCGGAGGATATGAAATTAGAACTCGTGGAACCGTTAAAACTTCTTTATAAAGATGAAGTACGCGTGGTCGGAGAAACTCTGGGACTTCCGCATAGTATGGTTTATCGCCAGCCGTTCCCGGGTCCGGGACTTGGCGTTCGCTGCCTCGGTGCGATCACTCGCGACCGCCTTAATGCACTTCGCGAGGCTGATGCAATTCTTCGGGATGAATTTGATAAAAATAATCTTGCCGAAAAGGTGTGGCAGTATTTTATAGCTGTTCCGGATTTTAAAAGCGTCGGTGTCCGCGATGGTAAACGTTATGAGGGTTGGCCTGCAATTATCCGCGCGGTTAATACAACCGATGCTATGACCGCAACAATCGAAGAAATACCGTATGATGTGCTCCATACCATAACTAACCGCATAACCTCCGAGGTCGATGGAATTAATCGTGTTCTTATGGACTTGACTCCAAAGCCTGTGGGTACAATTGAGTGGGAATAATAACAACAATCCCCGAAAGCCTTGAAAATACAGGGTTTTCGGGGAATTTTATTTGTTGACCGTACCAAAATCGTACCACTTTTTCAGTTTTTTATCAAATTTGACAATGTTTCAGCCACTTCGCTATGTTTGTTCGGGTAGAGGTGCGAGTATGTGTTTAGTGTTGTTTCTACATTTTCGTGTCCCAAGCGTTCCGATATAAGCAAAGGGGCAAATCCTAATTCTATGAGTAGCGAAGCGTGAGAGTGTCTTAAATCGTGTATGCGTATCTTTTTAACACCCGATAACTTACAACCTCTTTGCATTTCGTGAGTAAGATATGACTTTGTTACATTGAAAAGTCTGTGCGTGGGTTTGTAATCATATAGCATTGTACTGTATTCCTTTACCATATCCATTATTTCTACCGGTAGAGTTATTGTTCTTTTGCTCTTTGGTGTTTTGGGTGTTTGGATAATATCTTCTGTGCCGAGCCTTGCGTAATTCTTTGTTATGCTGACCGTATTGTTATCAAAGTCGAAATCATTAAGCGTGAGAGCCAATAATTCACCCTCTCGCATTCCGCTATAAAAGAATAAGTTAAAGGCAGTTTTTGAAAGCGGTTTATCCGATACGCATTTTACAAAGGTGTCAAATTCTTCTTTCGTCCAAAACTGCATACTGTCAGCCTTTTTCTTTCCCATAGAGCCACAAGCAGCGGCAGGGTTAGAGGGAAGTTTATAATATTTGACCGCAAAGTTGAATATTGCCGATAACTGATTATGTACTGTCTTTAAGTATGTCGGTGCATAGTTATTTTCGTGCGAAATCAATTCATTTTGCCATTTTCGTACAGTGGATATATCTATATCGCATATACGCATATCGGCGAAATACGGCAGTAATTTTGTGCTTATAAGGTGTTCCTTATTCGCTAGGGTTGTAGGTTTCAAATGCACCTTGCAATCGTTCATATAGTTTTCAACCAAATTTGCAAATGTAATATCAACAGAATTTTCACACTTGTTAAGGAAGTCCGCCTCAAAGGCTTGGGCTTCTTTTTTTGTTGCAAATCCCTCTTTTTTCTTTTGTTTGCGCTTGCCTGTCCAATCGGTATATCTGAACTTAACCGACCAAGTACCACGCTCATTTTTATATGCTGACATTATTTCTCACTCTCCTTTAATTTCTTTATAAATAGTTCCTTGCTTTTTTTCAAATGTTCAGTACGCAATTTTTCTATAATTTTTGTTAGACGCTGAGTGTTGCGAAAAGTCATATATTCCAATTCGTTTTCCTTGTCGCATTTTTGCTTGCTTTTCACTCTATCACCGAAAAACAAATTTCCAATACAGGAATTAAAACTATCTTCAACATCTCCATTTGGTTTATCAGTCAAGAAAAGAATATCATCACAATCTGTGCTATTTATAGCATTGTATATTTCTTCTGCATACGCTTCACTTTCGTTACAGCAATCGAACAGAGCCAAAAGAAATATCTTCGTTTCGTTAAGTGAAAGTAGATGATTAAGATGTTCTGTTCGTTTTTTTGCTTCCTCATCTCCGTTTTCTGTTCCTGCAACAACCCAATTATGTAGAGTTCGTACAGCTTCTTCTGATAAGCCTGTATAATTACATACAGCTTGTAATTTGATATTTAATGGTCTTACCTCTGTATTGCCTATCAAATAATCAACACTAACATTTAAGGCTTTTGCAATTTCCGATAAACCTTTTATGTTTGGCGTATATTTTCCCTTTATCCACGCCGAAATTGTTGGTTTAGGAACACCTGTTTTTTCGCTCAATTCATCTAATGTTATTTGCTTTTCAAATCTCAAATTACTTATTCGCTGACAATATATTTCAGAACCTACATTTTCATCTTTTTCTTTATAATATTTTTTAGCCATTGCTGTGCTCCTTTGCATAGTATTCTAAACTTTTAATGTAATTATCCATAAAAATAATTTTTTCGGTATTATTTTTGACGGTATCGTAATTCGGTGCTATAATACAAATAAACAGAAAACTAAATAAAAAGATAAATTATTCAGTTTTCTAAAATATATCATGCTTTTAGCTAAAAGTCAAGAGAAAACGAAAAAGAAATACAAAGGAGATGATATTTTGAATAACAATGAAAAGTCAGTTGAAGAAATTGCACGAGAAGAACGCCGTGCATATTTCCGAGAGTGGAGAGCAAACAACAAAGATAAGGTTAAAAAGCATAATGCGACCTATTGGGAAAAGAGGGCAAAACGCATTATAGCCGAAAGAGAAGCAAAGAACGAGGTGGTAAATTGACGGAATAAGAAAAGAGACAGTTTGTAATCGACAAT
This sequence comes from uncultured Oscillospiraceae bacterium, assembly GCA_964423705.1. GTDB lineage: Bacteria > Bacillota > Clostridia > UMGS1810 > UMGS1810 > CAKSIN01. The sequence goes on along the minus strand of CAYRGA010000006.1, from coordinate 26 downwards.
GGCGAAGAACGGCTGCTTGATGATTT
>CAYRGA010000005.1:0-39660 GCA_964423705.1 uncultured Oscillospiraceae bacterium | reverse complement strand
CTTTTATATGACGCTACCGGGTCATCTGCCTGCGTTACCGGTCTGCCCACAACTATATAATCGGAGCCGATTTCTCTTGCCTTTGCCGGTGTGGTAATCCTAACCTGGTCACCCACTGCCGAATCGGCAAAACGTATTCCCGGTGTAACGGTTAAAAATTCTTTTCCGCATTTTTCATGAACCTTTGCAGCTTCAAGCGGTGAGCAAACAACACCGTCAAGACCGCACTGAGCCGCATTGTGCGCATAATGCATAACAACCTCGTCAAGCGGCTTGTCTATAAGTAAATCCGCCTTCATTCTTTCCTCGCTGGTCGATGTAAGCTGAGTTACCGCTATGAGCATCGGTCGTGTACCATCCTCACGTGTAAGTCCTTCAAGTGCCGCTTCCATCATAGCCTTTGTACCGAATGCGTGGAGATTTACCATATCAACATCCAGTCCGCTTAAAACCCTCATCGATTTTTTTACGGTATTAGGTATATCACAAAGCTTTAAATCCAAAAATATTTTATGACCGCGTTTTTTTATTTCCTTTACAATATCGGGACCTTCCGCATAAAAAAGCTCCATACCTATTTTCACATACGGTTTAACATCTGTAAACTTGTCCAAAAAACTCATAACCTCAGCCTTTGAATTAAAATCACAAGCAATTATTACATCCTTACTCATTTGTGTGCCCCTCCTATAATTTCTTTTAATGAAGATATATTATATTTTGCCATAACAGAAGGCAAATTTTCTATAATTGATTTGCAGACATACGGGTCAACCAAATTCTGCGCTCCTACCTGAACTGCCGAAGCGCCGCAGAGCATCATCTCTATTACGTCCTCGGCGCACGAAACGCCACCCATACCGATTATCGGTATTTTCACCGCTTCGTATACTTGATACACCATTCTTAGTGCCACCGGGAAAATAGCTTTTCCCGAAAAGCCGCCCATTTTGTTTGCCAAAACAGGCTTTTTTGTCTTTAAATCCACACGCATGCCCATGAGTGTATTTATAAGGCTTATTCCGTCCGCTCCGGCTTCCTCACAAGCCTTGGCAATACTGACGATATCCGTTACATTTGGACTGAGTTTCATATACACCGGCTTGGTTGTAACCGATTTTACGGCGCGTGTAATTGCCGCCGCACATTCCGGCTGAGTTCCAAAGCTCATTCCACCGTTGTGAACATTCGGACAGCTGATATTCACCTCTATTATGCCGACTTGCTCCTCTTTGTCTATTTTCTCACACGAATATTTATATTCATCTTCGGAAAAACCGCTTATATTGGCTATTACCGGTTTATTAAAGCATTTCTTAAGCCTTGGAAGCTCGCGGCTTATCACTACCTCCACACCTGGATTCTGCAGACCTACGGAGTTTATCATGCCTTCGGGACATTCGGCGATTCGCGGAGTGGGATTGCCGAAGCGTTCCTCTGCGGTTGTGCCCTTAAAAGAAAACGAACCGAGAATATTGATGTCGTAAAGCTCCGCAAACTCATATCCGTAGCCAAAGGTTCCGCTTGCCGGAATTATGGGGTTATCAAGCTCTATTCCGCTTAAATTGACCTTTAAATCTACCATATTATTTCCTCTCTTTCCAAAACGGGACCGTCCTTGCAAATTCTTTTATTTCCGTACTTTGTTTTACAGCTGCAGCCCATACATGCACCGAAGCCACAGCCCATTCTTTCCTCAAAACTGTACTGTCCGCTTGTTTTAACTACATTTTCCATAGCCTTAAACATCGCCTCGGGTCCGCATGAGTAAAAATATGTATATTCTATTTCACTGATAACATCCGTTACAAATCCTTTTTTTCCGTGTGTGCCGTCTGCCGTTGCGGCATAAACCTCCGCTCCGAGATTTTTAAAATCATCTTCACAGAAAACCTCATCAGCCGTATTAAATCCCAGTACAACAATCGGCTTTTTATTTTCAGAAATGAGCTTTCTGCACAAATTATATAACGGTGGTACACCGACACCGCCGCCGACCAAAAGCGGTTTTTCACCACTCTTGGAGGTATCGTAGCCATTGCCGAGACCCGTGAGAACATCAAGCATATCTCCCACATTCATAGTGCTCATTTTTTGAGTTCCGACACCGACAACCTTGTATATAACAGTTATCGTTTTTTCATCATAATCGAAAATCGATATCGGTCTTCTCAGAAACAGACCATTGATTTTAATATTTATAAACTGGCCGGGACGTACCACGTCTGAGGTATCTCCCTCAAGTATCATTTTGTACACATTTTTTGTCAGCTGCACATTATGCAGTATTTTATACATTCCCTGATGCATAATTTCCTCCTTTTTCAATCCATGCAATTTTTCCGTCGGCAATAGTCAAGATACACCTTCCGAAAACCTCCATACCTTCAAAAGGTGTGCTTTTTCCCATTGACAGAAAATCATCCGAATCAATTGTGTATTTATCCTCCAAATCAAAGACTGTCAAGTTAGCACTCCGACCAACAGTCAAAGCTATATCCGCACCGAAACGCTCGGCGGGATTTATGCTCATAAGCTCAATCAACCTTTTCAAAGAAATTATTCCCGATTTCACAAGCTTTGTATACAATACGGGAAATGAAGTTTCAAGACCCACTATACCGTTTAGGCTGTCCTTTAAGCCACCCGATTTTTCCTCACGGCTGTGAGGTGCGTGGTCGGTGGCTATCATATCGACCGTGCCGTCCTTTATCCCTTGTATCAAAGCTGTCCTGTCCTCTGCCGACCTTATAGGCGGATTCATTTTAAAGCATCCGCTTTCACGGAGCTGTGAATCATCAAACACCAAATAATGCGGAGCTGTTTCACACGTTACATCTATGCCCCTCTTTTTTGCATTTCTTATAAGCTCCACGCTTTCCTTCGCGGATATGTGACAAACGTGATAGCTACACTCCGATTCCTCGGCAAGCCTTAAATCTCTCTCTATAGGATGCCATTCACTCTCGGAGCATATGCCCTTATGTCCGTGATTTTCAGCATACTCACCCAAGTGAATATAACCTCCGTTTAAAAGTGAATTTTCCTCACAGTGCGCCGCTATGATTTTATTAAGCTGTTTAGCTTTAAGCATGGCACAGCGCATCATACTCTCCGACTGAACACCGCGCCCGTCATCCGAAAAAGCCGACACAGAATCTGCCATCTGCTCCATATCAGAAAGCTCAGTACCATTCTCACCCTTGGTAATTGCGCCGTAAGGATACACCCGTATAACGGCACTGCTGTCTATAATGTCGGTCTGAACCTTAAGGCTTTCGGCACAATCGGGCACAGGATTGAGATTCGGCATGGCATACACCGCACAAAAGCCTCCCCTTGCCGCCGCCCTTGTACCGCTGAGGATAGTTTCTTTATACGAAAAGCCCGGCTCACGCAGATGAACATGAACATCTGTAAAACCGGGGAAAATGTGCTTGTTTTTTAAATCAAAAATACAATCCGCTCCTTCAGCGGATATATTCTCAGCAATATCGGAAATAACGGAATCGGTTATCATCATATCACACACACCGAAACCATATACATCAGCACCCTTTAACAATAGCTTCATTTCATCCGTTCCTTTCCGTTAAAAAGGCTCTTATCTTCACAAGACAAGAGCCGTATCGTCATAAAATCGCTTATAAAATACTCATACTAATCTTGTAGGCATCCCGTACCGATTTAAAGATTACATATCATATCAATAATATAACATTTAACGAAAAAAATGTCAAGGAAAACAGGCAATTTTTATCATCTGATTTCAAAATTTTTTATCCTCTGTATAATAAACAAACTGACCGAGATATACTCAGCCAGTTTGCGTTATGCTTTCAATGCATTTTAATCAAAGCTTGTTATTTCCGTCGTTCTGTTCATTCTGCTTATTCTTATTGCTTTTATTTTCTTTTTGAGATTCGGTTTTATTACGATTATTCTTTTGGTTGTTCTGCTTTTCTGACATGACAGCCATCCTTTCGATTTTAAAAAATTTGCATTTTTCTTATGCAATCATTATTGTTCGCAATTATTAAATAAATATTCATATAAAACCATCAAATATCAGCTTGACATAAAAAAATCATTATGTTACTATATGAAATATAAATTTATGTGATGAGGAGAACACTTATGGTAAAGCATATAATACTTTGGAATATCAAAAACAATTTTTCCGCAGAGGAAAAAGAAGAAATCAAAAAGGGCATCAAAACTCACCTTGAGGCTCTTTACGGAAAAATACCCGGTCTTACGGAAATCAAGGTGATTACCGATTCTATCGATTCATCTACCGCCGATTTAATGCTTGACTCCACCTTTGAAAGCATAGAAGCGCTGAAAGGATACTCAGTTCATCCGGAGCACGTGAATGCAGCGGACACATATGTACGTCCGTTCACTTCAAACCGCAGCTGCTTTGATTTTGAAATTTAATTTATCAATAACCTTAGTATCGGAGTGACACACTATGAAAAAATTTATATCCTGGAATGTAAACGGCCTTCGAGCGGCAGTCGGCAAAGGCTTTGAAGAAGTATTTAAAAATTTTGATGCCGATATATTATGCGTTCAAGAAACCAAGCTCCAAGAGGGACAAATATCGCTTGAATTCGACGGATATTACCAATACTGGAATTACGCCGAGAAAAAAGGATATTCCGGAACCGCCGTTTTCTCAAAAGAAAAGCCGATTAATGTCACTTTGGGAATAGGAATTGATGAGCACGACCACGAAGGCAGAGTGATAACTCTCGAATTTGAGAAATTCTACTTTGTGTGCGTATATACGCCCAATTCGCAGAATGAACTGAAGCGGCTTGATTATCGTATGAAATGGGAAAATGATTTCCGTGATTACCTATGCAAGCTCAAAAGCATAAAATCCGCGGTAATATGCGGTGACTTAAATGTTGCAGCTGAGGAAATAGACTTAAAAAATCCAAAAACCAATGTTAAAAACGCCGGCTTTACTCCCGAGGAAAGGCAGAAATTCGCCCTGCTTAAATCAAGCGGCTTTACAGACACTTTCAGGCACTTTTATCCCGACCTGGAGGGTGTTTATTCATGGTGGTCATACCGCTTTAATGCAAGAGCCAAAAACGCAGGATCGCATAGACTATTTTCTGACCTCGGATGACTTAAATGACAAGCTGGTTGATGCTAAAATCCATACAGACATACTCGGCTCAGACCATTGCCCGGTAGAATTAACCTGTAACATTTAACAGCATTAATAACCGCCCGTAAGTGATGAGCGTTCAAGGAATCCCTAAACCTTGATTTACCATCATAAACGAGCGGTTTTTTTATGTGTTTTTCTTTATTACAGCGAAACATTCAGCCATACACGCATTTCGGAATCTCCCCTGTTTGCAAATCGAAAATACGGAATCAGGCGTATTGCGCATTTATCACATTCAGCATCAAATTCACGATAAAGCTCACTTTGATATTTTCGGCGAACACCGTCGGCATACAGTGCTTTTAATCCCGAAAGTTCATCATCCTCTTCGGTTATATTTCCATGTGCAAGTATGCATAAATCGCCGAGATTCTCACCGTTATCAACCGCTTCGGCGCAGTATACAACAGGTCCTCTCATGACAGCCACGCATCCGCTGTCTGCCTCGATCTTGCTTGCCGCGCTCATGAGCAACGGATTCATTTCAAACTCTATGTTGATTTCACAAGCTTTATCAAAATACATGTAGCCGTTTCTCAACTCATACGGTACGTCGCTGACAGCATTCTTACACCATCCGGGTTTTCTCACCGCAATTCTCCGTCTGCCGTCATATTTGATATTAATGTTTCCGTTTCTCGGATAGCAGGTACTTACGTGCAGGTTTTCGCCGTCAAGCTCCGCTTTGCTGTCCATATACTGATGCACATAAACCATATCATCATCCATCGAATACAGATAATCAGCCACAGATGCGAAAAATCTGTTAACGTTCGGAGGACAACATGAGCAAAAGAAAAGCTCCACCCTCTGCCTTATGGCCATGTTGCCCCTATGCCATGTAAGGAAATTCTTTTCATCGGCGAAGTATTTTCTGCCATACTCCAGCGGATTCTCATAGAAAAAAGATTTTCCATCGGCACCAACACCTGAAATTATTCCGTTGTATATAAGCTTTTCCACCACATCGGAATACTTTGAATTTATGTCGATTCTGAGCATTCGATTTGCGAACATTGCCAATGCTATCGAAGCACATGTTTCGGCGTAGGCTTCGTCATTTGGCAAATCATAATCCACAGTAAAGCGTTCACCCTCTCGCGTGCTGCCTATACCGCCCGTTATGTACATCCTTTTATTTACTATATTATCAAATAGGCTGCGGCAAGCCTCAAGCATTTCGTCATCACCGTTTATACGTGCCAAATCTGCCATTGCACAGTACATATAGCACGCACGCACCGAGTGGCCGACAGCAATTTTCTGCTCACGCACAGGAAGATGACTCTGAAAAACAGCTCTTTTTTCAAAAGACTCATCCTCTGCACAATCTTTTTTATTATCTTCTCTGCCACGGTTCTCCATAAAAAATTCGGAAAGTTCCAGATACTTTTTATTTCCTGTTTCATCATAAAGACGTACCAATGCAAGCTCTATTTCCTGATGTCCGGGTGTCGTAAATGATGCGCTTTTATCCTCAACAAAAACTTTGTATATATAGTCAACATAATCTATCATGTATCCTAAAAATTCATCTTTCCCGGTCGCATGCTTATATGCAATCGCCGCTTCGATAAGATGCCCTGCACAGTACAGTTCATGATTATCTCGATTTGTAAAACGGCTGTCTTTTTCACATACATTGTAATACGAATTAAAATATCCGTCAGCACGTCTGTTTTTACCGATGAGCGCCACAAGCTCATCTATAAAACTCTGAAGTTCAATGTTGCAGCCATTCATAATGCTGTAGGAAACTCCCTCTATCCATTTGGCAACATCCGAATCCCAATAGATATGAGGTTTGTTTTCCATGCCCTCCGTCCAATTACACTTAAACGCATCAAATCTTCCGCTTTCGGCGAATCTGTCCTTTACGGCGTAAATTGTACATGAGGAATTTTTATCCTGTAAGTCTTTCCAAAGACCGGATTTTAATTTTATTTTATTAAACGGCACTCCTCTTATTTCCACTTCAAACACTCCTTACAAAATTATTCACTTCATAATCATATAAAAATATGATTTGACAATTTTTAAAACAAACTGTATACTGTTTGTAGCTGTAATGCAATTATACGTGATAAAACCCCAAAAAGCAAGAACTGAAAAATCATTAAAAAAGTGAGAAAAACATACATGATTACCACTGATACATTTAAACTTGAATACGTATATGCCGGTCTGTTTTCTGCGGATTCGCTCTGGATACATCCAACACGTACGGAAACCACTTATGAACTCATCTACGTATTATCCGGCAAGGTTTACATGGAGGAAAGCGGCACCCGATACGTACTTTCCGAAAACGATGCCGTTATACTTAAGCCGGGATGTGTGCATTTCGGATATAAGGAAAGTGAGCCGCCCGTTTCCTTCTACTGGATTCACTTTCGCATTGACAGCTTTAAAAGCTGCGGTATACAGGAACAATGCATCCGAAATTTCACAAATTCATTTATTTTTAAAAGCCTGCTTCATGCGGCAAATCATCCCCGATACCCCACAGGTTCGGCAGAGGCGATTTTACTGACATTATTAAACGAGCTTGCTTTTTTTACAAACGATTCGGGCTCCGATGAATACAAAATGATACGTGAGGCTGCCGAATGGATACGGATAAACAGCGCTTCAAAGAAAATATACGCCGATGAAATTGCCGAAAAATACAATAAAAACCCACAATATTTTTCCAGAATATTTAAAAAGCAATACAACATCGGATTAAAAGAATACATCTGTCAGGAAAGGCTCAATGCTGCCAAAAGCTATCTGAGCAACACAAATTTATCAATAAAGGAAATCGCCTCACTGATGAACTATGAGAGTGAAAACGAATTTATAAATTACTTTAAATACCATCAAAAAACAAGTCCTCGGAAATTCAGAAATTCCTATTCATACATTCATATGAATAACAAATAATTTATAACGAATTTAGTATTGATTATCTGTTGACGGATTTCAATTTTGATGATATACTCCATATATATTAATGAAATTGAGGTAAACACAATGGATTTTAAATTAAACATTGAACATAATGGCGACATCAACATACTTCAAATTACCGATATGCAGGTTATAGATGCATCTCAGCGAAGAAGTGCAGACCGCCTTGGAAGTGACGAGATTGAAAAATGGGGTCCCGAAAAAAGAGAGCAAAACATATACTCCCACATAAAATATTTAATAGCTAAATCAAATCCGGATTTGATAATAATAACCGGTGATATTATTTACGGAGAATTTGACGATTCCGGTGAGGTTTTCAAGGAATTCACCGAATTTATGGATTCATTCAAAATTCCATGGGCTCCGATTTTCGGAAATCATGACAACGAAAGTAAAAAGGGAATCGACTGGCAATGCGCACAATTTGAAAATGCAAAGCACGCCCTTTTTAAACGAGGAAATGTATTCGGAAACGGAAATTATACTATCGGAATATACCAAAACGATGTTATAAAAAGAGCTGTTTTTATGACGGATTCAAACGGATGCGCCGGAATCGGAATTTCAGCCGGCTACCGTGACGACCAGCTTAAATGGATTGAGAACGAAGCCGACAAAATTCATGAAATAAACCCCGATACACCACTCTTTATATGCAATCATATTCCAACCAAGGATTTTACCGATGCATACATAGCTTCAGGTTACCAGACAAAGCCTGATATAAGCTGGTCAAACGGCAGTAAATACGAAATCGGCAAGGATGTACCGTCGGTAAACGGTGACTTCGGAAAAAAAGATGAAGGACTTCGCGGTATAAGTCAAACTCTTATGCCTTTGCTGAAAAAATGCGGCTTCGACGGATTTTTCACAGGTCATTATCACCTGATAAACACAAGTGTGCTGTATAACGGCATCCGCTTTACCTTCGGATATAAAACAGGCTATTACGATTACCACGATAAAGAAGCTAACGGCGGAACTCTGATAACCCTTAGGGATAAGGAATTTTTCGTAAAGCATATACAGTATGTCGGATAACATCGTTTTATGCCTATTTTGCATACATTGTAAAATAGCATAAACAGGCAGTAAAAAACTGTATTCAAAAAAATAATCCATGATTTTCAAAGATATATCGGAATTGTTTTCGCTTTGAATACGTTAATTGTTATATAAACGGGGCAGGAAATACAAAATCAAGTTTTCCTGCCCCGTAAAATTTATATTCGATATTAAAAAATCCAATCACTTAAAGCGCGCTTCTGACTAAAAGTCTAAATCGTACAACTCCACATTTCCGGATTCAAGAGTTTTCTTAACATCGATTATGCGTTGGTTAAGAGAGCCTCTAAAACGCAGATTCAGCTCGGTATTATTTTTTTCATACTTACCGTCGACCAAAACATCGCACATCGAAAGAAGTCTTTTTTTACTTTCATCTTTAACAATCTGTTCATACGTATATCCGGAATATATCCATATGGTTTTATTTGCTTTTTTCAATGCACACGCCAAAATATAGAGTTCGTCTGATTGCTCGAAGGGTTCTCCTCCGCTGAAGGTTACATTTGTGAGAAAGCTTCTCGTCAAATCATCATAAACATCCTTAAGGCTCACAAGCCTTCCGTTTTCCTTACTCCACGACTGCGGGTTATGACATCCGTCGCAGTGATGAGGACAATAATTTACAAAAAGAACATCCCTGAATCCTGTACCATCAACCGATGACGAATGCATTATATCCATAATTCTAATCGTTGTGTTTTCCAAATCAGACATCATGTGTAACCCTATCCTTAAGCTCCGCCTTTTTAGCAGCATTCCAATTATTAACGCTTCCTACAAGATAGCCTGTGATTCTCTGGATTACGTCAATATTTGCACTTCCGCAGTTCGGGCAAACCTCCATATCCTTCTCTGCGTTTTCAAATCCGCAGTCAAGGCAACGGTTTCTGGTATGGTTTACCGAGCCGTATCCGATATTGAATTTATCCATAAGGTCAACCGTTTGCATAATGCACTCCGGATTGTGTGTTGCATCACCGTCAAGCTCTACGTAGAAAATATGGCCGCCAAGCTCATACTGATGATACGGAGCCTCGATTCTCGCCTTATGCTCTACACTGCACTTGTACCATACCGGAACATGGGAGCTGTTTGTATAATAATCTTTATCGGTTATATCCTTAATAAGTCCGAACTGTTCGCGGTCTTTTTTTGTAAATTTACCGCTTAAGCCCTCTGCCGGCGTCGCCAAAAGACTGTAATTTAAATTCTTATCATTCGCTATCTCGGCAATTCTGTCACGCATATGGCACACAATCTTCAAGCCCAGCTTCTGTGATTCTTCACTCTCACCGTGATGTTTTCCGGTTAATGCTATCAAGCACTCTGCAAGTCCGATAAAGCCGATACCCAAAGTACCGGTTTTAAGAACCGCCTTTACAGGTTCATCGCGTTTGAGCTTTTCGCTTCCTTCCCACATGCCGTCCATTAGCATCGGGAATTGCTTTTTAAGAGCGGTACGCTGGAATGAATATCTGTCATAAAGCTGCTCTGCGGTAACATCGATACATTTGTCAAGCTTTTTGAAAAATGTTTCGATTTTTTCATCATTATTCTCGATGTTCATACATTCCAAAGCAAGCTTAACAATGTTTATCGTAGAGAATGAAAGGTTACCTCTGCCGATTGAAGTTTTCTCACCGTGACGGTTTTCAAAAACTCGTGTTCTGCAGCCCATGGTGGCTACCTCATATTTATATCTTTCCGGGTCGTTAGGATCCCATTTTTCGCTTTGATTAAACGTAGCGTCCAAATTCAGGAAATTCGGAAAAAATCTTCTCGCGGTAACCTTGCATGCAAGCTTATACAAATCATAGTTTCTGTCCTCGGGAAGATAGCTTACTCCCCTTTTCTTTTTCCATATCTGAATCGGGAATATGGGGGTTTCGCCATTGCCGACACCGCGGTATGTGGAATTCAGAAGCTCACGGATTATACATCTTCCCTCGGCGGACGTGTCCGTACCGTAATTAATTGAGGAGAATACTACCTGGTTTCCACCTCGGCTGTGAATCGTATTCATATTATGAATGAATGATTCCATAGCCTGATGAACTCTGTTTACGGTCATATTCATGGCATGCTGCATATATCTGGCATCATCGGTAAGACCGTCAAGAGGTCTTATGATATAATCATCAAACAGCTTATCCTTTATAGTCGAAAGGTCTTTTCCTTCAAGCTTCTCCAATTTTTCAACTTCCTCAACATACGAGGAACGAACATACGGAGCTAAGTAAAAATCAAAAGCCGGTATAGCCTGACCGCCATGCATCTCATTCTGAATGGATTCCATGGAGATACATGCGATGATAGCGGCTGTTTCAATTCTTTTCGCCGGTCTGGATGAACCGTGACCTGCTCTGAAGCCGTTATTTAAAATCTTATCCAAAGGATGCTGCAAGCATGTAAGTGACTTGGTAGGATAATAATCCGCATCGTGAATATGAATATAATTACTCTTTACATAATCCTTTGATGTCTGCGACAACAGCATATCACCCACAAACGCCTTTGAACTTTCGCTGGCAAATTTCATCATCATGCCGGCAGGTGTTTCGGCATTCATATTTGCATTTTCCTTTGTTATGTCATTGGCAATCGTATTGACGATTCCCATGTACATATCATAGGTTTTTCTGCCGCGAGCCACATTTCTTTTTTCACGGTACAAAATATATGCTTTTGCCACATTTTTATACTGTGATTTCATAAGCTCTATTTCGACCAGATTTTGTATTTCTTCAACGTCGATAACATCGTTGTCTAAATTCTCGATTGAATCAGCTATTTTTTGAGCATAGCTGATATCATTGACAAATTCATGATTCATTGCCTTTATTATGGCATTAACGATTTTTTCTTTGTCAAAATTTTCTATGCGCCCATCTCTTTTGCGTATAGTGTTTACCATTTGTACTACCTCTTTTCCGAACTGAACATTTATCCGCAACACCTATATCTTGTGTCTGATTTTTTTTAAACCACTATATCTTGTGTTGCAAGGAACATTATAATCCTTTTAAAATTAAAAATCAAGTACTTTTTGAATTATGTTTTAAAGTTAATAATATAAAAAACACTATTGATTATCAAAACGAAATTTTTTAAATCAAAAAGCCGTAAATATACACGTTTTCCAATATCGACACACTTTTGTAACATCTTTGAAACAAAAATATATTTGACACTTTCCAGCTAATTCAAATTTTTGTTAAGCCAAGCCATAACCACTAGATATAGTATCAGTTTTTAAAAACACCCCAATATATGCCGATATATTATTCGTTCTATGTATTCGAGTCACCGTCTGTATAATAATTTGCATGCAAAAATATTGTACAGACGGTAAGAGCGTTTTTAAGTTTATTTTTTTGCCTTGGCCTTACATATAATTGAAAATATCAAGCCAAAAAATATCGCTGTTGTGATGCCGATGCTCGCCGCGGAAATGCCGCCGGACAACACACCTATCCAGCCATCCTCGTCAACTGCCTTTGCCACTCCCTTTGCGAGAGTATAACCGAAACCGATAATAGGTACCGCAGCACCCGAGCCTGCGTATTTAATCAGCGGTTCATATATACCGACTGCCGTAAGCACAACACCCGCCACCACATACGAAACCATTATTCTGGCAGGCGTAAGCTTTGTTTTGTCAATCAAAAGCTGTGCTGCCGCGCACAGCAATCCTCCTACCCAAAATGCATTTAAAAATTTCATATAATCCATAATTACACCTCACCTTACAGATTTTCGGAGGAAATTCCTACAGCATGCGCAATTCCGACAACACTTTCTCCCAATTGTGCGGTTGTGGGACTCATTAATGCACCCGTGCATACCAATAACAGATTTTTAATATTGCCCTTGATTAATTCGTCACAAAAATATCCGCAAAAAACCGATGCCGAGCAGCCGCATCCGCTTCCGCCGGAATTTGTATTTTGTACATCGCCGTCAAAAATCATCGAACCGCAGTCCAAATGCATTTTTTTGATGTTGGTATCCTGCATGAGCAGGATTTCGTTTAAAAGATTGCTTCCTACCTTGCCCAAATCTCCCGTAACAATGCAATCATAATAGTCCGGTCGGATTTCCAGGTCATTTAGATGTGTGTAAATGCAGTCCGCCGCTGCGGGTGCCATCGCTGCGCCCATATTATTAACATCCGTGACACCCAAATCAACCATTTTTCCGGTGGTAATCGTTTCGATTTTTATAGCTGTACCATTATCGGACAACACCACCGCGCCGCTTCCGGTGACAGTCCATTGCGAGGTCGGTGTTCTCACACCGCCATACTCCAACGGAAAACGATATTGCTTTTCACTGGAACAGAAATGACTTGAAGTTGCCGCCAATATGTTTTTACCGTACCCGCCATCTACCATTACAGCTGCAAGGCTCATACTTTCCGCCATGGTTGAGCAAGCGCCGTAAAGTCCGAAATACGGTATGTTCATATCTTTCAAGCCAAACGAGCTTGCCGTACACTGATTTAATAAATCACCTGAAAAAACATAATCGATATCATTGCATGTGAGTGCTGCCTTGGTCAGTGCTCCATTCACCGTATGCTTTATAATACGATTTTCTGCCTCCTCCCAGCTTTTTGAATTGATATATTCATCTTTGTATACGACATCAAAACATTTCCCGAGCGGTCCATCACCTTCTTTTTTCCCGACTGAGGAAAAGTAACTTTTAATGCGGACAGGATTTGTAAACTTTATTGTCTGCCGACCGATTTTAACACCCATTTATATACCTCCCGAAATAAGCTTATATATAATACCGTATATAACAGAAGCACTTATTCCATATGCCAATACAGGTCCTGATATGATAAACATTTTAGCTCCCACACCCAACACATAGCCTTCGGTTTTATATTCTATGGCAGGCGAAACAATGCTATTTGCAAAACCCGTTATCGGTACCAGGGTGCCGGCTTTTCCGAAATTGGCTATATCGTCATACACACTTATTCCGGTAAGAAACGCACCCAGAAAAATCAGTGAAGCACTTGTAAGCGAGGCCGCGTTTTCCTTACTTAAACCAAGTGTCGTAAATCCGCTGTTGATAAATTGACCTATCACACATATAATTCCACCCATTACAAAAGCACTCGCCATATCCATTAGTGTTTTTGAATTTGGAGATGCCTTTTTTACCATAGCATCATATGTTTTATTGGAAATTACCTTTTTCATATGCTACCTCCCATGCCGAAGCAGTCGATTAGAGCAAACGTACCCGAGGGCTCTTTGTGATTTTTAAATTGAACCCTGAAATTTTCTATAAACAGTGTCATTCCGATAATAGTTATTGCAAACACTGTAATTGTCAATACTGTTTTCATAAATATCACCCGATAACTATTATTTATGAATATCAAAAAAGTATTATGGTAATAACAGCTTGATTTAAATAAAATTTCCGTTTTTTTATATTAGATGTTGTTTTTGATTTTAAGTCATGTTATAATTGACACGTACAGAATTTTATTACATAAAATTCTTAAAGCCTTCGGCTTTTGCGGTCGTGTGACCGCCGTGTCAATAGACGGCGTCGTAAAAATGCCCTTGCAAGCAAGCCGCAATGTTTAATCGCTACGAAATTTTTGAACGTTGTTTATGCGGGCGGACAGAGTCGTCCGCCTCTACAAACAATTTTCACCGGTATGCAGCGCACATACACCTCACCCAAATCGCAAACCATAGGGACGACTCCCATGTGGTCGCCCGCCAAAAGTTCATTGAGGGGAAAGTGGCGGCATAGCCGACGAATGAGGTGAAAAAAGCGGAATTTATCACTAACTTGACAAATTCGTCGATATGCCATACGGCTCGATATGTGCAAAAAGCACTCGATATGTTGCCTTACGGTAACGAGATTTATATCATATCAAATTTTGAACGAATGCGAAAAATATGTCGATTTTGCGACAGCAAAAATATCAAGTAAGTGAAGCTTACATATCGGCAAAAAATGCACCATTCAATTCATACATTGATATTATAATTACCGGATTCAAATAAACCAATACACTCAAAACGGAGGAATCAAAAATGCGTTTACCGGAAAAATGGATATGGCTTCCGAAGGACAAATATCCTCAATCACAGACAACAATTTACAGCGGATTTAACGACAAGCGAAACGGCAACTACACTGTAGCTGAATTTCAAAAAACATATCGCTTTGATAAAGAAATAGCATCTGTTGAATTACGTTTCAGCGGAGACACGTCGTTCCAGCTCTTTTGCAACGACACACTCACGGCAACGGGTCCCGCATCGGTCGGCGGTGACTATGCTTTTAACGATAACCCGCGTTCATGCTTCTACTCTACGCAAACGGTTATTTTTCCCAAAGGCAAATCATTGAGTTTTTTTGCGCGCGTCAAGATGATGCCGACAAGGATTTGTGAATACTCAAAGGGACATGGCGGATTTATGCTTGCCGGAACAGTGATATTTACCGACGGCACCAAAACAATCATAAACACCGACAAAAGCTGGCATGTACGAAAAAACAACTCATATGCCGACGTCAAGGTATACGACGGTACTGTTTTAGCGGATGAGTATGTATATGCGGAGGAAATCGACAATATATGGCATACGGAAAACGCCCCCATTCCGCCGCTTTCGGAGCAGATTATAACTCCCGACAACAATACGATACTGCTGAATCCCGGCGAAGAAAAAAATACAACCCTTTATCTCGATAAAATATACGGCGGCTGTTTAAAGGTGTCGGCTAAAACCGAAGGAAATGTAAAAGCAGAGATACTTTGCTGTGAAAACGGCTCCGGAGGAATCACCGAAAATATTGTATTCGTCAGAAATGACGAATACCGCGGCTTTGTGTTTCACAGTGCCGGAGAAATACATGTCAAAGTGTCAAATCAGTCAGATTCTCCGGCTGAAATTACGATTAATTTTATATTTATGCATTATCCGGTCGAAATCATAGGAAAAACCGTCACAAACGACGAACAGCTCAATGATGTACTTGACATTTGCAGACACACATTAAAAATATGCCGTCAGACACACCACCTCGACAGCACCACACACTGTGAGCCGCTCGCCTGTACGGGAGATTATTATATAGAATCACTTATGACCGCTTTCTCCTTCGGCGACATGAAGCTTGCGGAATTTGACATCATGCGCACTGCCGAATTGTTAAGAGGAAATGACGGTGTAATGTTTCACACAAGCTACAGCCTTATTTGGGTGCTTATGCTGCATGACGTATACATGTTTACTGCAAATATACAGCTTCTGCGCAAATGTGAAGATGCTCTTATTATACTTCTGAATAAATTCGATGAATACATAGGCACAAACGGTTTGATAGAAACTCCGCCAAGTTATATGTTCATAGACTGGATATATATTGATGGATTGTCGATGCATCATCCGCCAAAGGCTTTGGGGCAGACTTGCATGAGCATGTTTTTGTTCGGCGCTCTTGATGCCGCAGAAAAAATATTCTCGATTTTATCCGAGGATGCCATGGCTGATAAATGCAATCTGAAAAAGAAGAAACTAAAAAATGCTATCAATACTTTGCTCTTCGACAAGGAACGTGAATTATATTTTGAAGGCTTAAACACAGAAACGCCGACGGAATTAATCAATCAGTACATGCCGCAAAATACCGATAAAAGATATTACCTCAAGCACGCCAATATTTTGGCGGCATACTTTGGTATATGTGATAAAACAACCGCACAAGGATTGATACACAAAATCATGAGTGGAGAATGCCCGGGTGAGTATCAGCCGTATTTTGCTCATTATTTGCTCGAAGCGATATACAGAAACGGCCTGCGGGACATCTATACTCTCACGGAAGTCGAAAAATGGAAAAAGCCGGTTTTGGAGTTTCCGAAGGGACTGATTGAAGGCTTTATAAAGCCCGAACCCGGATATGGCTTTGACCACAGCCATGCCTGGGGCGGCACACCGTTGTATTCGCTTCCTAAAGCGATAACCGGACTTGAAATCCTTAAACCGGGGTTTCAAGAGATAAGTCTTACACCGTCACTTTTGGGATTAAAGCATGCAAAGGTTGAACTGCCTACACCATACGGCATGATTACCTGCGACATAAGCGACAATCGCCCTCCTATAATTAAAGCTCCGCCGGAAATTACGCTGCATATCAATACATAGCGCTGAATTCATAAAACACGGTTTTCAAGTAAGTTGCTTCAGCTCCGTCATTCAACGTTTCCTACATGAGATTGTACTTCAGCAAAAACAAGTGTGAACCGCCGCCTTAAAAGGCGAAGCATCTTAATTTAGTCATAAAAAGGTGTTGACTTTAAGAAAAAAACATTGTATAATCATAATAGCAAAAACAGGGGAGCTTGTGACAGCAGGCTGAGAGGAAGTAATCGAACTTCGACCCTATAACCTGATGCGGATAATGCCGCCGTAGGAAGTATATTTGAAATTTATTTACAAAGCTTTTACGGGAGGCATCCATAAGGAGGTCTCCTGTTTTTGTATTTAACGGCACATTTTCAACGTTGCTAAAATCCGCAATAACCAAGTGCTGCCGAAATGGTAAGAAAATTCTTACCTTAAATTAAATAACCGAATAAAAAACAGGGGAGCTTGTATAAGCGGGCTGAGAGGAAGTAATCGAACTTCGACCCTATAACCTGATGTGGATAATGCCGCCGTAGGAAGTTATTTTCAATACAGAAGCTGCCACCGATGGTATTCTTCTGTTTTTTATTGCAATGCGAAAGGAGGAAAGATTAGTTTATTTTTCGATTAAAAAATTAATAAAAAACGGAGGAATTAATATGTTTGGTAAATTACTTGAAAATGTAAGAAATAAGAAACCGCTTATACATAACATCACGAATTATGTAACGGTAAACGACTGCGCAAATGTTGTAATTGCAATAGGCGCATCCCCTATCATGTCGGATGATAAAAACGAGGTCGCCGATATAACCTCAATATGCAGCGGCTTGAACATTAACATCGGTACCTTAAACGAACGAACCATAGAATCTATGCTCATATCAGGAAAAAAAGCAAATGAAATTAATATTCCGACAGTGCTTGACCCGGTAGGTGCCGGTGCGTCATGGCTGCGCACGCAAACCGCACTGAATCTTTTAGATAAAATCAAATTCACGGTTATACGAGGCAATATATCCGAAATCAAAGCACTTGCCAACGGCTGCGCCTCCACCAAGGGTGTCGATGCCGATGTAAATGATGAGATTTCTCCCGACAATCCGCAAGAATCAATTGACTTTATTAAAAGGTTTGCAAAAGAAACGAAAGCGGTTATTGCCGTTACAGGTGCTGTAGACATAGTGGCAAACGAGCACAGAGCTTTTTTAATTAAAAACGGACATCCCATGCTGGCTGATGTCACAGGCACAGGTTGTCAGCTTTCAGCTATGACAGCCGCATTCATCGCAGCTAATTCCGATTGCCCGCTCGAAGCTGCAGCGGCAGCAGTTTCTACCATGGGAATTGCCGGTGAGAAAGCTTACGAGCGCATGTCAAATTCAGAAGGAAATTCATCATACCGAAACTATGTGATTGATGCTATATACAGTATGACAGCCGAACAGCTTGAAGAAGGTGCACGCTATGAAATGTACTAAAGAAATGATGCTTTTGTATGCTGTGACTGACAGACAATGGTGCAAAGATGAATCACTTTATTCGCAGGTCGAAAAGGCTCTCAAGGGCGGTGTAACCTGTGTACAGCTGCGTGAAAAGGAACTGAATTATACGGATTTTGAAGAGGAAGCAGCGGAAATATCCAAGCTTTGCAAAAAATACAATGTTCCGCTTATTATTAATGACAATGCCGACATAGCTGTAAATTGCGGTGCAGACGGCTTGCATATCGGTCAAAATGATATGCAAGTCAATGAAGCACGCCGAAGAATCGGCTCGGATATGATTTTAGGCGTATCGGTTCACAGTGTTAAAGAAGCTGTTGACGCTGTAAACAACGGTGCGGATTATCTGGGTGTAGGTGCTGTGTTTGCCACCTCGACCAAGGATGATGCCGATTCGGTAAGCCTTGTAACGCTGCGTGACATATGTCGAGAAACGAATGTACCGGTCGTTGCAATAGGCGGGATTAATAAATCTAACATTTTAATGTTGCGCGGATGCGGAGCAGATGGCGTTGCTCTCGTCAGTGCTGTTTTTTCGGCAGAAAATATCGAAAACGAATGTCGCTCACTGAAAAAATTGTCGATTGAAATGATTGAAAAAGCTTATTACGAACTCTCAATATGAAAGGAACATCAAATATGAAAACAGTACTTACTATTGCCGGAACCGACCCTATCGGCGGAGCCGGTATTCAAGCCGACATTAAGACAATGACGATGAACGGAGTATATGCGATGAGTGCCATAACTGCATTAGTTGCCCAAAACACAACCGGTGTAATGGCAATAAAGGAGGTCGAAGCCGATTTCTTAAAAGAACAGCTTAAAGCTGTATTCGATGATATTATCCCCGATTCAGTGAAAATAGGTATGGTATCGTCGGTTAAATTGATACATGTTATTTCAGATTTTCTTAAAACTCACAAGGTTAAAAACGTCGTAACAGACCCGGTCATGGTGGCGACTGCAGGTTCATCTCTTATAAAAGACGATGCTGTCAGGGTAATGGCAGAGGAGCTTTTCCCCGTTTCCACGGTTATAACGCCGAATATCCCGGAGGCTGAAATTTTATGCGGTTTTAAAATTTTCGACAAAGCCGATATGCATCGCGCAGCACAGTCCATCGGCGAAGGCTGCGGCTGTGCCGTCTTAATAAAAGGTGGTCACTGCATAAATGATGCCAACGATTTGCTGTACGAAAACGATCATTTTACATGGTTTAACGGCAGGCGTATAGATAATCCGAACACGCACGGCACCGGATGTACACTTTCAAGTGCCATCGCATCAAACCTTGCAAAAGGTTTTTCAATTATTGATGCCGTGAAGCTTTCAAAAGAGTATATATCGTGTGCTTTGGAATACAAGCTTAATTTGGGAATCGGTTCAGGTCCTCTATATCATGCATTTGACTTAAAAGGCAAATTTGCAAGCTATGCGACAGAATAAAAGTACATACAAAAAAGGACGGCACTTTTTAAAATTCAAAGTGCCGTCAGATAATTTTATTTACGCATAAGCAAGCTTACGCACAGGATAATAACTACCGTAACTATAAATATACCAAGCATTCCCTGTCCCATAATCGGGAGCGTGGTTAAAAAGTTTTGAACATTCATATTTATTATCTCCTTTTAATGAATAAGATTTAAAATAAGTCCTCCGGCTATTACGGATGCAATCTGTCCGGAAACATTTACACCAATCGAATGCATGAGAAGGAAGTTTGTGCAATCCTCCTTCAAGCCCATCTTATGGACAACTCTCGCCGACATGGGAAATGCGGAAATTCCCGCTGCACCTATCATCGGGTTTACCTTATTCTTCAAAAAGAGGTTCAAGAATTTAGCAAAAATCACTCCGCCGGCTGTGTCAAATATAAATGCTACAAGACCCAAGCCTATTATCATAAGTGTCTGTAAATTCAAGAAATCATCAGCCTGCATCTTGGTGGCAATCGTAATACCCAAAAATATAGTTACGAGGTTTGCCAGAACCTTCTGCGCTGTATCTGAAAGGCTGTTTAACACACCGCACTCGCGGATAAGATTTCCAAACATCAAAAAGCCTATAAGTGCCACACTCTTTGGTGATACGATACCTGTTATCATGGTAATGATAATCGGGAAAAGGATTCTTGTTCTTTTGCTGACATCTTTTTCCTCATATTTCATTTTTATGCAGCGTTCTTTTTTTGTCGTAAGCAATTTTATGACGGGCGGCTGCACTATCGGCACGAGTGCCATATAAGAATATGCCGCTACGACAATTGCGCCGAGATATTTTGTATTAAAGAAATTGGCAACGAATATCGATGTCGGACCGTCCGCCGCACCGATGATGGCTATTGAAGCCGCATCCTTAATATCAAATCCGATAAGTGCCGCCATACTCAATGTGAAAAATATACCGAACTGCGCGGCAGCCCCGAAAATCATTAACTTCGGATTTACCAAAAGCGGACCGAAATCAATCATAGCTCCTATACCGATGAACAGTATCAGTGGGAACAGTTCATTGGCGATACCCGCATTGAAAAGCATCGTAAGAGCTCCCTCTTCTCCGATAACTCCCGAAAGAGGAAGATTAACCAAAATAGCACCAAAGCCCATTGGCAAAAGAAGCGTAGGCTCCATATCCTTTTTAATTGCCAAGTAAATGAGGATTCCGCCGATTATCCACATTACTACCATAGGCCACCTTATTAGCAATACATTGCCGAAAAGTGCTTCCATTTCATAACAACTCCTTAAATTTAATTATTTTTCTCGTGCACATAATAAAGGATGCTTTTCATTTTACCTTTAAGCAAAACAAAAAGACCTTTATTGTACCCACAAGCACAATAAAAGTCTTGCTATTTAATGCAAAAGCGGGATAAACCGTATTGACGCCATTGCAACGGCTGAGTGCCGCAAGCTACTCCCTTTTATCAATATCATATGAGTATAATACCATATTATCCCTTATTTGTCAAAGAAAAATTTATAAAATTCTAAAGTTTATTTACTTTTCTCAAAATTTGAAATGATAAATCTTTCACATTCCGAAAGCGGCAAAACACGTGAAAAATAGAAGCCCTGTATCATATCACAGCCAATACTTTTAAGCATATCGAACTGCTCTGCGGTTTCTATACCTTCACATATAACCTTAGCTCCCGCATTGTGTACCAAATATATTATATTCTTAAGCATGCGGCGTTTTCTGTCACTGACACACGATACCACAAATTCCCGCTCGATTTTGACTATATCAAATTCGTTGTCATATATATCGGAAAGTGACGAAAATCCGGCTCCCATATCATCAATTGTAACCCTGAATCCCGAAGCTGACAATTTTTTGATGTTTTCCGAAATATTTTTTAAATTTTCAACCAGAGTGTCCTCGGTAATTTCAATAGCCAAACGATTATGCGGTACATTATATTTTAGTACAATTTCATTCAGTCTATCCGCAAAATCCGCTTTTGAAAATGATATTCTGGTAAAATTGCAGGTTAAGAAAAGCTTATCAAATGGCGGTTTATTCCACAAAGCAAGCTGCCGACATGCATTTTCAAATATGCAGTAATCGTGCTCGACGATATTTCCCGTTTTATTCAAAACACTGATATACTCGGGCGGTCTGAGCAAACCGTATTCGCGGTTCTGCCATCTTGAAAGTACCTCCGCACCGCAGAATTTACCGTTTTCGGCATTTACTATAAATTGCAGATGAATTTTAAAATCATTGTTTTTAAGCGCATCATCTATTTGAAGTGCCAGTGCCTCGACCTTTTTGTTTTCATCAGCCAAAGCCTTTGTGCCGATATGATACGGAGTGTCGTTTGCTTCGGCATACAAATATCCCTGTTTGGCATTGTAAAGAGCACCTTCGGCATCTATGCCCTTATGCTCACATAAGCGGCAATATCCGACTCTAAACATATTTCCGATTCCATTGAGATGTTCGTATATATACTCGTTGACACCCGACACAATTTCCGATACACGCTTTTCTGCTCCGACATCGTTTTCTGACTGGAATATAAGGGCAAAAACGCCATTATCCGCCAGCGAAAGATATTCGGCTGCCGTGGTGTAATTAATTAATTTTGCGGCAGCGAGCTTTTCTACTTCTTTTATCGATATGTTGCTTTTGAGATGCTCAAAGGCATTTATGTCAAATGCAATATACGCAAGATTATACAGATTTCTCGACTGCTCACTTATAAGTTGCTCAAAGGCATATACATAATAATCGGCATTTCCGACACCGGTATTTTTATCAATCATACGGTTAATTATATTTTCTTTGCGTTTTTTGCGGATAATCACGATTGCTATCGACGCAAGTATCAAAAAGGCAACTGATGATGAACAAATTATCATAATAACCAACTGTCTGCGCGAAGCAAGTAAATCAGTCACGGCATTATTGACTATAAAACCGTTTTTTTGATTTACGGATATATCATCAAGCGCATCAACTATTTTATCCTTTGTTTTACCGGATATAGCATCGGTAAAGCAAATGCAGTAATTAACAGCCTTTCCGTCCGATTCGACAGCCAGTGCCACAAACTTTTCCGCATCCTCGTATTTTTTATCATCGGATAAAATCGCCGTGATAAGCTCAGCCTGATTATTTCTGTAAAGGCTCTTTTGTCTGTTTTCGCTTCCTGCCGAAATATATGTAAAATCCAAACCTGTCTGTTTTGATACGAGCTTTAGC
The DNA here is from genome assembly GCA_964423705.1 of uncultured Oscillospiraceae bacterium. Classification (GTDB taxonomy): domain Bacteria; phylum Bacillota; class Clostridia; order UMGS1810; family UMGS1810; genus CAKSIN01. Next base: position 16,048 of record CAYRGA010000005.1, on the reverse strand, counting down.
ATATCGGGAATAAGTCCCTTATACGTTTCGGTGTCAGGGTCATAGTATTCAATCGGATATAAATCCGGATTCCCCGCGACATACACAGAATCAGATTTTCCGCCTCCTGTTTTATCGATATAAATTTTTGCAAAAACGGTAGAAGAGCTTATTAAAACTATTATAAACATTACCGCAAGCAGCCTTCTGATTTTTGACGGCATATTAACCACCCACTTTGTTTTCAAATACAATTATTTTTTCCTCCGCCTTTTCAAGACCGTTTTTAGCCTCTGACAAAACGGCATTAACCGAAGCTTTTATTTCCGCTATGCTCCTTTTGTATTCAGCCAGCTTCCTTTTTTCGGCTTCATTGTTTCTTTGATTTTCCGCTCTGAAGGCTTCATTTTCCTTCACAGCCTTCTCACGAAGCTGCTTTGCAAATTCTCTGGCGTCTTTTATAATATCCAGCGCCGCCGATTCGTCATTGCTTCCAATTTCGATATTTTTCCGTGAAATGTCACTTCCGTCGCTAAGCTGAGCGATAAGCTCCTCCTTTTCAAGAAGCTGTTTTTTGAGCATATCTATTTCACTTTCCATGCAAACCAGCTTATTGTTAAGTTCTTCGTTCTTCCGTGTAAGAGAGCTGAGTGAGGAATTCTTTTCCTTTCTCGCCTCTTCCACCTTTTCCGAGCATATACGGTTAAGCTCCGAAATGTACTCATAAACATTATTTTTGTTAAATCCGAAAATTGAGCTTTTGATTTCTTTTAAATCCATGATGATTCTCCTATTTGAAATTTATTTTTTTACGTTCGATTCTGCCCCATTGCATTTTCTTTTTTCGGTAGCCTATGAATGCGGTTGCCCTGACCCATGCCAATACAAATCTAAGGCAGGTTATCTCGAAAAGGCACAGAAAGCACGCTTTTGCGGCATCTTTATACGTCACCTTTAAATTCGAAGTGTACATTCTGGAAAAAAACGCCGTAAGCGACTGCACACATCCGAAAACAGCATATATAAGGAAAAACAGTATCATAAACGGCACGTTTATCAAATCGACGCAGAATGCCAAAACCATTGTAAACACGCCGAATATCTCTATAAAAGGTGAAAGCAATTCGTAAATCAAAAAGTAAAAATACGAAATGAAGCTTACCATGCCGTATTTGTTGTTCAAAAGCATTTGACGATGCTTGTACATGGTTTGAAACAAACCCAAATGCCATCTTTTTCTCTGCTTTTTCAAATCTCCCAATTTCTCCGGGGCTTGCGTCCAGCAAATAGCATCCGTCGCATAGCAAATATTATAATCCATATTGTTTACACGGCAGTATTCATGAAGCTTTACCACCAACTCCATATCCTCGCCCATAGTCTTGCTGTCATAGCCTCCGGCGGCAATTACCACATCCTTTTTAAAAAGTCCGAACGCACCCGATATTATGAGTGAGCCGTTAAACTTATCAAAAAGTATACGTGATGCCAAAAATGAACGGTCATACTCCAAAACCTGCATGGCGGCGATAACATTTTTCGGCAGCCGATATTTTTTTACTCGGCAGTTTTCAAGCTCGACATCATTTGAAAGACGTACAAGTCTGCCAACCGCCACGACGTTTTTCTTTTCAAGAACGGGCTCGGTTATATTTTTTAGCGAATCGTACTGAAGCACCGAATCGGCATCCATACAAATGAAGTACGGATAATTTGCCGCATTTATCCCCATGTTGAGCGCATCCGCCTTTCCGCCGTTTTTCTTTCTGATGACGGTAAGCGGTACCTTGGTTGTGCGTGTTTCGTACACAAACTCCTCCGGCTGGCATTTTATCTGGCGTCTGATAGGTCGTTGAACCGGATGCATGGAAAATGCATTTATAACCTCCATGGAGGTGTTATCCTTGCTCCCATCATCCACGACTATTATCTCATAAAGTCTGTAATCAAGCTGTAATAGAGATTTTACCGTTTCAACAACGGTTATTTCCTCATTATATGCGGGTACGACAATGGTTATCGGTACATAATAGTCATTTGGCAGAATATTTTGAAAACGCTTCTGTCTATGAATTTTGTAAAGCTCTGAGGAACCAACTATAACCGACAAAAACAGAAAGGTCGAATACCCTATAAGGTATATTATAAAAAATACACCGACAATTTTTAAAAATGTATCAACATATCCTGTCATCATACCGATATCTCTCCCCTTTCCTTCTTCTGAAGCTTATAGCGCAGAATCTCTGCAGCATACCTGTCATTTCCGTCCATAATATCCGCAAGCTCTGTATATGCAATACCGAGCCTTTCAAGGCTATCGGCAGAGTTAAAACGTATGTACCAATTTCGGCTGTACAGATTATTCTTTAAAATTTCCACTGTTTCAGGTTTTGGATAGCTTGCAAGAGCTGTTGAAGCTATCGCGGAATACTGCCACTTGTCCGAATTATTATTTTCGCTTAAAGAGCACAGCAGCTCGTAGGCATTATCAAGGGGATATTTACCAAGATATCGGATGGCACAGTAACGGATTTCGTCATTTCTCTTTTCATCGCTCAAAAGCTTATACGCAAATTCGCGGTAATTACCCGACGAAAATCTTATGAAATTCAAAAGATTAACCTGCATATTGACAGAAAAGCTTTCAAACTGTGATATGATTTTATCCGCAAGCTCTCCGTCACTGCGCGAGAAATTCAAAAGTCCGTCGCTCAGCAGCTTTCCATGATAAAAGAGGTCACTTTTATCTATTTTCTTGAGTGCCTTTATTACGTAGTCACTGTCTCCTGTGGTATAAAGTGCCTGCATTGCATTTTCGCGGCAGTAAATACTCGGTTCATCAAGCAAACCGAACAGCATTTCGGTAATTGACGGATAAGCTCTGAATGCTATAAAACGGTATTTTTTTATAATGTATGGAAAATATGCCGCCTCTATCCTGTCTTTTCCGCTGTAATGACCGCAAAGTGCGATAAAAACACTGTCAAGCTCTGAAAGATACTGCATCACCGTATCCGGTTCGTTTATGTAAGCTGATTCAAGCATTTTATCGAAGGCAGTCATATTTCCTATATGTTTAAGCTTTCTGCTCAAATACCTTTTGTGTTCTTCATCGCAATGAACACCGTACCGTATATTTTTAAGTTGAAGCTGTACCTTTGAATCGAAATTTTTACTTACGCGCACCATGGTTTGCTCACGCTTTTTCAAAACAAATGCCGTGACAATATTAAATATTATCATAGCGGAGCACACGAAAAGGTAAATATAAATCATTACTTCAACGCTCATAAATTATTTACCTCCCCATAATTCCTTTAAAATATAATACGAGCTTTTTAGGCGTTCGTGGAATGTCACATCATTTCCCCAGCCTTTGAGTTTAAACGGTTTAAGCTCGGTGCGTTTATCGCCTCCGGTTGTGATACCTGCATACATTTTATCGATTTTAATAAATTCTATGCCGTATTTCTCATAGTAATCATCATGTATTCTCATTTCGGACGGGTCACCGAAATTAAGTAACTGCCACGGAAGTTTGACCTCTATATAATCGCCGTTTCGGCAAAAATCAGCCAATGAATTAAAATCAGCGCTGTCGGGATTACCGTTGCCGTATCTGAGTCTTCCGGTGTCAAATGTCATCGCCAGTGTATCGTCACTTCTGGCGGTCGTAACCTCTTTTTTATGCAAAATAAGATTTATGTCCTTAAAAAGCGGAGATTCCCTATCAGGTATATTTCCCGTTTCATAGGTATTAAACTTGTATATCTCAAACGAATAAGTTGAGCGCAGTGCTTCGTAACGCTCCTGTACCAACAGTTCACTGTTGTCCTCGCCGTTTATAATCAGCAAAAAATCTGCGGCTCTGTCAAACTTAATTCCGTAATTTTCACAGTAATTACTGCCCGATTTTTGTGTCGTATCAATCGGAATATAAATTGTATCATTCTCAAAATCCATGTCCTTTTTGTTTATCAAAAAATACAGGTATTTTTCATCATACTTCATGGATACGGACATACTGCCGTTTTCAGCGACCAAATCCTCCTTTGACCACTCCGATACATCACCGTCGACATAGCAAACGGATTTTTCTGCACCGGGATCAAAAGTAAGTATACCGAAAAACTGCTCATTCGTCTGATAGTCCGACCAGTACGGATTACGTATCAAATCGATTGAGTGGAGAGTATTCCAGGTTCTTTTAAACCACTCATCCTGCCACGAAAATATACACGAGCCGGCACAGCCTGCCGCTATAATATCCTTGTAGCACTCAACCAGTGCCTCACCCTGCTCGCTTTCACTCATGGCACCCTGATTGCGCCCGGTATTGACATCTATATGTGCCATCGACCTTGAGGTCGGTATACCGAATTCCGAAATAATAACCGGTATGCTGTGATGCTTTACAAGCATCGAAAGATATGCCGAATAAGTGTTTAAAGTGCCGTTTTCCTTTATAAAATCATTTTCGTCAATACCATATTCCGACCAATCGGCAATGTATGTCATATAATCGGGGAAGTACGGATAAACGTGATACGATGCGAAGTGCCCAGACTTAAATTCCGCTGTCGGCAAAATATTCTCAACATCCACAGTGGCGCATTTTTTCACGACATCACTGTCTATGGTCGGATATGTAAACGGGTCTGTGGTAGGCCAGTTGGCAAAAGCCATTAAACGCTGGTCACTGTAACGCTTGGTTTCGTACTCGGTCACCTTATCCGCCACTCTGGTAAGCATAGCTTCAAACGGCGAAGCCTCCGGTGATGTATAGAAATATTTTCCCTTGTAATTCAAGATTTCCTCATCATCTCTGTATTTATTGTCGGTGTATGCTACAACAAGGTCTTCCCATTCGACACCGAGTATGTAGCCGATAACCCATGGCGAAATATCCTTCTTATATGTACCGTGTCCGGCACTTGCCGCCTTTCCCAGATTCAGCTTACGATTTCCGTGAATGATGTCCACCATCGTTTTACAGTCCTTTAAAAATGTATCATAAAAATCCTTGTGATATGCATCCTTGTATGAATTCATAACATGGTCGTTTACCCATACGCCGTGCAGAAGGTATATGGGATTCTCTCTGCCATTGTTATATTCATAAAAAGCTTCATAAAACGGCTGGGACTGTATGGTGTAAATCCTCACTGTATTTATGCCCATATCCTGCATCATTCCGAACCAGCGAATATATGTTTCCTTATCTATACTAAAATCCGTAGACCATTCTCCGGGATAACCGGAGCCCAAATCCACACCCCTTATCTCGAACTGCTTAAACTTACCGTTTTCCTTAAGAAGTATTTTTCTTCCTTCTGTTTTGGCGTTTACTTCAATTTCGGAGCTTTGAAAAAGCGGGATATAAACTCCCATATGATAATATACATAGTCTACCGTCATAAATATCAAAACAAGTGATATAACGGTGATAATAAACTTTTTCATATCAAAATACTCCTTACTGTTCGTGTGCCTCATGAGATTCGTGCGTTTTCGATGCCGCAGAATACTGCCGCAGGCTTTCGATATTTTTATCCATCCAAACAAGCCTTTCATTCAGACATTCACGCATATCTTGTACCGCTTCCTCATAGCTTCTGGGATTTCGCCAATGAGGTGTAAGTCTGTCATGGCTCTTTCCAAACGAATAGCCCCATTTTTCAAAATTACGCTTGACGGCAGGTCCGAGCCACTTTATGGTATCATCAATAAAGCCATTTAAATATTCCTCGGACAAGATATTTTCACGAAGTTCTCTGTAACGCTCTATAATCGCATCCGTAAAATCCTCATCCTGAACCAAGCGGTTGAACCACAAGGTTCCGAACATTGCGAAACCGTCATTCGGCTCATTTTCGACGTCTTCATAGTTATCAAGTGCATTGTTAAAATCCCATACACACATTTTATATTTTCTGTCGATATCCTTATAGATATATGTAGAATAAAGTCCCGCATCACGGTTTATTGACACTTCGTTTATAATAAAATAATCCACAAACGAAAGTATATCTATATTTCCTTTATATCCTTCTTTGTCGTCAAAATCATAGGAGTGTATGGCTTTTTCAAAATCGGAAAAATCAAGCTCGATATTTCTTGCCAGCTCCTCATTTAAGTTTGAAGCACCCGGATATACGATGTTAATTTTTTTGTCTGTTTTCATGGCATAAATACTGAGCGGAGTAATGTTTTTAAATTCATTTTCGCTGCCTCGGTCATGCCTTAATATATATCCCGAAAATGTATTTCTCTTTTCGGTAGTTGAGAGGGTAAGCCGTGCCCCCTCTTTACCGGCGGTGATTGTTTCCGTCATAAGGTACACACCCTGATATTCTCCGTTTAAAATCAGCTCGCAAAAACGCACGTTTGGTGCATAATCCATAATCTGACCGGCGATATTGTACCACATGTAATTTCTGATAAGGGTTTTATCAAGAAACGGACCATGAAGTGCCCATTCATGGTGCGATGCCATTCCCATAACCTCATGCGGATTATTGGTTCCGTCCGGATTTATAAGCTCAACCAAATACGGAAGTTTATCAAAATGGCGCGAAGAATTACCACGGATTCTAATGCGAATATCGCTTTTTAAAGTCGGCACATCAGTCAAATGATTATTGCCTTCACGGTCTGTTATCTCCGCATAGGCAGCGATGGTGTCATTACCATCATCAGCCAGTGTGTGCTCCGTCAAACCTGTTTCGGGATTGTGATACGGCTTTCCCGGAATCGTAACACCGTTTGTATCGATTTTTATAATCGGCAGATGTGTGCAAAGTGCAGGGTCAGGACAGCTTTCACAAGCAATATAGCTCGGCTGCTCCAGGTGCTGAATATATCTTTCCGTGTCATCCTTCGGAAATACACTGCTCACTCCCAAAACAGTAAAAACCGACAATATAAGTGCTGTAAATCCAATTACTCGATATTTCAAGTTTCCTTACCCCTTAATTAGAAATTTCATCATTCTGCATTACAATGTTTACGTATTCTATATTTCCGATTTTATAGATACTGTCGGGAATATTCGGTTCCTGTTTTTCAGCCTTTTTCAGCATTTTCTGTGTAAACTCATATATGAGCTCAACCGACGATGAAGTGGTATTCTCCACACGCAGTATTGCCTTTGCGTTAAACAGTTTATAAACCAAGGATTTAATCATCGGATGTGCTCCTCTGTCCGCACGGATAATAAGCAGCATACGATTATCATTTTTTATACAGCCCAAAATGAGTATAACGACGAAAACCACAGCACTGCCGATGGATGCCACCAAAAAATCACCTACGCCACAGCAGATTCCGACAATAATCGCCCAAAATATGTACACTGTATCTCTGGAATCCTTAATCGCCGTTCTGAAACGGACGATTGACAAAGCACCGACCATACCGAGTGACAGCGCGATATTATTTCCGATAACCGTCATAACGGTTCCGGTAAGTACCGTGAGAATTACAAGTGATGCATTGAATTTTTTGCTGTAAATCGTGCCCTTATGAGATATAAAATATGAAATAAATATGAAAAATCCCAAAAGTGCCGATGCACAGATGTTCATTAAAATGTTCTCCCAAGTCATATCACTTGGATTTGTAAACAGCTTATAAATTTCTTGTCTCATAAATATAGCTCCTTTATATGTTATTATAATCTTGTCTGATAACCGTTTTGTCTTGCCAAAACGTATTTGCTTACGGATAATTCACTGCGATTCGCGGGATTTATGAGTTCGCGTATATAGCCGAGCAGAAAACCGTTAAACTTGACCTCCAGCACGACATCGTATTTGTCAAGCACCGGATTCATATTAAGCTTCGGATTAAACAAATCAAAGCTGCTCTCCGTCGATACGATGTTATTGTCAAAGGTAATCCTTATTTTGTTCTCCTTGGCAATAAATGCTTTCCTGTTATATTCCACGATGGTTTTCGGTCGATAGCAGCGGCAATGCATTATACCGTAGCACTCAGCGGCAAACGGCTCGGAATACTTCAAAAGCGGTGAATAATTACCCTTTGTCAGTTCAACAGCATCCTCTCGAGAAACCCGAAGCGAACGTTTCATCTGGTTCGGTCCCTGCTTTTGTTTCATTTCCAGCATGGCAAAATCCGACTTGGGGTCGTAAACTCTAAGACGAATTTTTCGTCTTAGCTCAATTCCGTCGAGCTTTTCAAAATAATCACCGTCATAGACGGTATCAAAGTAAAGTGAACGTATGATATAGCCGTGAGTTCCGTTGTGCGGATCACTGAGCATTACCTGTCCCACCTGATGTGACAGGGCGATAAATTCATCCACGCTCAATAAAAACTTCTTTTCTTCTCTTAAAACCTTATTCACAGAAATCCTCCCGATAAAACAAAAAAACCGACCGCACTCCGAAACGGAATAAATGCGGTCGGTCTGTCATACGGATAAATCCGCTTAGATACTTGACTTTGCGTCCCATTCTTTCAAATGGTTTGCCATATTGAGCCTACACAACTCAACGCAGTATATCATAACACAATTTTGTGGAATTGTCAACCGGTTTTACGACATTTTTGTCATTTGCACGTACAAATCAAAACATTTCTTTCTAAGCTGTTATTGATTGAAATTGTTAAAAATCAATCAACGTTAATAGTTTTTTAACATTTTATTGGCTATTAAAGGTTGCAAATTTTTTTTATTCATGTTATAATCAGTCTGTATTATGTATAATAAGATACTTATATATTCATTCGAGAATTTTGGAGGAAACATGACATCTTTTAAAAGTGACATTAAAAAGCTTATCCTTGCCGCTGTCGCAATTCTTTTATCGAACATTTCCGTATACGGAACGATATACGGCTGTATCGCAGCTCCGGCTTCGGCGGTTATAATTTCATATTTGACATACACATGCGGAATCGGCGGCGGTGTACTGAGCGGTGCGGCAGCTGTCGTTTTTAATTCGGTTGTTTTTGCAGCGAACAAGGCATTTGACCCGTCTGTGCTGTTCGGCTGTTTTTTCGCAGTTGTGCCGGGAATCGTCTGTGGTATCTGCATGTCAAAAAAAGCTAAAATTCGAAGCGGATTAATTGCAACAGCTTTTTCGGTTATCATATTTCCGATTATATACCTGGCATATGTAAAATATGTCGGTAAATTTAATGTAGCCGAATTTTTTAACAATACACTCATCGAAACAATGAATAAATACTTTGCACTTTTAAAAAGCATTTATCCCGAAGCTGTCAAAGGCTTCGACGGCAAAGAAAACGAGATATTATCACTGCTCGGCATCTACATTCCGGGCTTGTTGCCGTGCTTTTTAGCACTGTTTTCGCTTATTTATGCCGCAATTATCTATCATTTAGGACTTACAGCGAGCAGACGAAGCATGATAAGTAATTCCGAGTTTATACAAGGCTTGGACTGTTTTGCCATGCCACGTTACACCGTGATATATTTATTAATTTCGATGATATTTATATTTTTGGATACGGACAATATAACCTACATGATGTTTTTAAATGCGGTTGTCATAATTTTTATGCTGTACAGTTTTGAGGGAATCTCGTTTATCGATTATAAATTGAAGCAAAAAAATCACTCATTTTTCATCAGATTGGTGTTAATCATCGGCATACTCTTTGCCCTGACGGTAATATCGACATTTATGCCGTTTCTGAATGTGGTTTTTGTGCTTTCATTTATAGGAATGACGGATTCTGCGCAGGATTTAAGAAAATGCGGTTTTAATAAGGGTGAGTTCCATGAGAATTAAGCGTGTTTTAAGTTTGATTTTTTCATCAGCCGGTTACTACATCTGGCTGCTATATGTCTGTGCAATCGCAATATCATTGTATGACTACAGACCCGCCTTGCTTACAGTAGGTGTAGCCTCCATGTGCCTGGCGGTTACCTTGATCGTAAACGCCGTTCGCAGAAGTACCGTCAAAAAATTTGTAAAAGCACTTCAAACCGATATGAATGATGCCGAAAAAGCCACCGTCGGTGATGGACTTTTGCCCTTGGCGATTATACGCGGCGACGGTGTAATTGTATGGGCAAATAACGCTTTTGAGTGCGTTTCGGGAACATCTACATCGGTTGATTTGCATATCAAGGAAATTTTCCCTGAGTTTGATATCCGAAATTATACCGTTTCCTCAAAAAGCGAAGTTAATTTTATTGTCCATAACGATAAATACTACGAAATACAGGTAACAACATCGGACAATGAGGACAATAAGCTTTTCGGGAAATACTATGCCGTGTATTTCAACGACTGTACCGAGCTTTACCGCCTCCGTCAAAAATATGACGAAGAAACCTTTGTAAGTGCGGTAATTCTTGTAGACAATTATGATGATATTATGCAAGATATCTCCGGAACCGATAAGCCGAAGATTTCTGCCGCTATAGAAGAAACTCTGAACTCCTTCGCTCAAAGCGCAGACGGTGTTATGAAGCAATACGAAAAGGATAAATTTCTTTTCTACTTTTCAAAAAAAGGTTTGGATAAATTCATCGAAAAGAAGTTCGATATATTGGACAAAATGAAGGAAATATCTGTCGGAAACAAGCTCCCGCCCACAATCAGTATGGGTATCGGCTACGGCGGAGCTACAATGGCTGAGGATGATGCATTTTCATATTCGGCACTCGATATGGCACTTGGCCGTGGCGGTGACCAGGTCATCGTGAAAAACGGTGACAAATATTTGTTTTTCGGCGGAAAATCTCCGGAAACGGAAAAACGTACCCGCGTTAAAGCACGTGTCGTCGCATACGCTATGCGCCAGCTTGTAAGCGAAAGCGATGATATAGTAATCATGGGACACAGATATGCGGATGCGGACGTTTTCGGAGCGGCAATCGGACTTTACAGAGCAATTCGGTATTTGGGCAAAAACTGCAAAATCGTAATGGAAACATACAATAAAACAGTCGCGAGAATACTGGAGCGTTTCACGGACGATGAATACAATGATGTTATCATAAACAAGGCATACGCAAATGAGATAATCAGTAAAAACACCTTGGTTTTTATAGTCGATACACATGTGAAAAACATTCTTGAGGAGCCGTCGTTATTGGATGTGAGTAAGCGAATCGTCGTAATCGACCATCATCGCCGCAGTACGGATTTTATACAAAATCCCCTCATATCCTATCACGAGCCATATGCTTCATCGACATCCGAGCTTGTCGCCGAAATACTCCAATATGTAGGCGACGGAATAAAGCCGAAAAAATGCGAGGCAGAGGCGATGTATGCCGGTATGTATCTGGATACAAAGAACTTCACCTTTAAGACAGGTGTCAGAACCTTTGAGGCAGCATCATATTTAAAGCGGCTTGGTGTCGATACAGTATCTGTTAAAAAGCTTTTCCAGATAGATATGAACACATTTACAAAGAAATGGTCTATTATGGAAAACGCATCAACATATAAGCACAGCGTGTCTATAGCGACATGCATGAAAAATGATACCGACATGCAGACCATCGTAGCCCAGGCTGCCGATGAAATGCTTAACATTACAGACATTACAGCAGCATTTGTCGTATGCGATATGGGCGGCACGGTAATCATAAGTGCGCGCTCACTCGGTGACTACAATGTACAATTAATAATGGAAAAGCTCGGCGGAGGAGGTCACATGACCGTCGCTGCCGCACAGCTTCCCGGAATAAACAATGATTTGGCGGTTATAAAGCTTAAGGCCGCCATAGATGAATACTTAACCGAAAACAGGAGGAATTGACATGAAAGTTATTTTTATTAAAGATTTAAAAGGACAGGGAAAAGCCGGCGATCAAAAGAATATTAGCGACGGCTATGCCAAAAATTTCCTTATTCCAAAGGGATATGCTATCGAAGCAACAACAGCCAATATCAATGATTTAAAGGGTAAAAAAGATTCGGAAGCATATAAAAAAGAGCAAGATATAAAGGGTGCCGAAGCCCTTAAAAAAACTCTTGCCGATTTAACCGTGACAATTAAGAGCAAAACCGGTGAAAACGGAAAGTTGTTCGGTTCCATTACATCGAAGGATATAGCGGAAGAATTGAAAAAGCAGCACAATATAGATATAGATAAAAAGAAAATCGTTCTGCCTGACGGTATAAAAACAACAGGTGTATTTAACGTTGATATCAAGCTCTACCCTTCTATCACGGGAAAGCTCAGCATTTCGGTTATCAGCGAATAATTAATTAACAGGAGTGATATAAAGTGGCAAACGAAGCAATGCGCAGTATGCCATGCAATATAGAAGCCGAACAATATGTTTTGGGTGCGGTTATATTTGACAACGAATGTATAAGTGACATTGTATCGGTTTTAAAACCGGATGATTTTTATCTGGAACAGCACAAAAGAATATACGAAGCCATGATTAATATTTCAAACCGTGCGGAACCGATAGACCTTATTACTCTCAAAAGCGAACTGGAAAGCGTATTTGACAGCATCGGCGGTGTGGATTATCTCACACAGCTTTATATGATGGTTTCCACAACCGCAAATTTAAAATATCATGTAAAAATAATTGAAGAAAAGGCAATCTTGAGAAGATTGATTCGCTCAGCCAACAATATAACCGAGCTTTGCTTTGATACTTCAAAGGATGTACCGATGGTTTTAAGCTCTGCCGAAAATGAAATATACAATGTATTGCAGAGCAAGAAAATGTCCGATATGTACCCTATAAAAGAGGTATTGGCGGAAAATCTTTCCAGGCTTGAGCAGCTTATGAAAAATAACGCCAAAATCACAGGTGTGCCCACAGGCTTCAGAGATTTGGATTTGCGCACGACAGGTTTACAGCCATCTGACTTGGTGTTAATAGCCGCACGTCCCGCAATGGGAAAAACAAGTTTTGCTCTTAATATCGCCACAAATGCCGCTGTTCGTCATAAAGTGCCCGTGGCTATATTCAGTCTTGAAATGAGTAAAGAACAGCTCGCAAACCGTATTTTGAGTTCGGAAGCTTTGATATCAAGTGAAAAGCTGCGTATCGCAGATATAAACGGTGATGATATGGCAAAGCTGGCGATGTCGATTAATGAATTGTCAAATGCACCTATTTACATAGATGATACGGCAGGTATTACCGTTTCGGAGATAAAGGCGAAATGCCGCCGATTAAAGCTTAAAAACATGCTTGGCTTGATAGTTATAGATTATCTTCAGCTCATACAAGGAACAAGCCGTGAAGGACGACAGCAAGAGGTATCCGAAAACAGCCGATTGCTTAAAATTTTGGCAAAGGAGCTGGATGTGCCGGTTATTACACTGTCACAGTTAAGCCGTGCTCCGGATCAAAGAACCGACCACCACCCTATGCTCAGCGACTTGCGTGAATCGGGTTCTATAGAGCAGGATGCCGATATGGTTATGTTTTTGTACCGTGAGGATTATTATGACCCCGAAACGGAAAAGAAAAACACCGTCGAGTGCATGATTGCCAAGTTTCGAAACGGAAGCACAGGAAGTGTAGATCTCGGCTGGCGGGGCGAATTTACCAAATTTATGGATTTGGATAATTCTCATGCCGCACCGTTTTAATTAAGTTTGGAGTGGAATTTATTGAACAGCTTTGAAAAAAGTGTTTCCGACACTATTCAAAAATACGATATGCTTAAGCGCGGTGACAGAGTGGTACTCGGATTGTCTGGCGGTGCCGATTCGTCGGCGTTGCTGTGTGCCCTGCACAAAATATACAGCAATGATATTACCATCATTGCGGTTCACTTAAATCACGGAATACGCGGCGACGAAGCTCAAAGAGATATGCTCTTTTCACGAAAGCTTACCGAAGGCTTCGGTATCGCCTTCGTTTCAAAAGAAGTATCCGTTCCCGAATATTGCAAAGTGCATAAAATGTCGGAAGAAGCAGCAGGACGTAAGTTAAGATACGATTTTTTTGAAGAAGTATGCAAAAAATACGACTGCAACAAAATAGCTGTCGCACACAATAAAAACGATAAAGCCGAAACCGTATTGATAAATTTGATACGCGGCTCAGGGGCATCCGGCTTGTGTTCCATTCCGCCGGTCAACGGAAATATAATCCGTCCCCTCATAGAAACATCACGTACGGATATAGAGGCATATGCAAAATTTAATTCCATTGATTTTGTCACCGATTCCTCTAATCTGGATGATAAATACACAAGAAATGTGATACGAAACGGCATCATTCCGAAAATGAGCTCAATTAACGGCAATGCCGTTGACAATATACTGCGATGCAGTCATATATTAAACACCGAAAACGAATTTATCGATTCATATGTGCGAAAATTAAACGCTGTACACATCAGTGATAATAAAGCCCGCATTTTGAGAAATACTTTTGAAAGTGAACACACCGCCGTGCAAAGACGATTGATATTAAAAGCAGTGGAAGCACTTTCGGGGAGCAAGCTCAATGTTTCCGCAGCTCAGATTGAAGCGGTGCTGAACTCCTTTAAAACAGGCAATATGTTTTGCTTCAATAACGGTGTAAAGCTTGTAATTGAAAACGAATATATTGTATTGTCATATGAATATGTAAGCTCTGACTATGAATATTTCCCCGAAATTCCGGGAAGTATAACCGTGATGCAAACCGGTTTAACATACAAGCTTGAATTAACCTCAAAGGCTGACTTGAGAGAAAAAAGCAGCATATATATAGACTACGACAAATTTAAAATGCAAAGAGCAATTTTACGCACAAAAAAAGACGGTGACCGCTTCACCCCATCGGGCATGGACGGTTCAAAAAAGATAAAAAAATTTTTTATAGACAATAAAATTCCGGCTGAACACAGAGCCTATTATCCCCTACTCTTATCGGGTAGCGAAATAGCCGCGGTTATACCGCTTCGTGTCAGCAAGAATTATACTATAGATGCGCATACAAAAAATATACTTAAGATTACAGTAACAGGAGGCAAAAATGATTAATAACAAAATATGCGAAAAAATTTTGGTTTCCGAAAATCAAATACAGGAAATCGTCGAACGAATCGGTAATGAAATATCCGAAGATTATAAAAACGACGAGGTTGTTTTCGTATCGATTTTAAACGGCTCATTTATGTTTACCGCAGATTTGATGAAGCATGTCACAGTTGACTGCAATATCGACTTTATGCAGGTATCTACCTACGGAAACTCCACCACTACAAGCGGTAATTTCGTGGTAAAAAAAGATTTAAGCTTTGATGTGACAGATAAAAATGTCATAATTATCGAAGATATTCTCGATACCGGATACACTATGCGAAATTTGATAGAATACTTTAAAATAAAGCATGTTAAAAGCTTGAAAATTGCTACTTTTATCGATAAGCCGCTGAGAAGAACAGAGAAAAACGTCCAAGCCGACTATGTCGGATACACAATGAATACCGATGAATTTATCGTCGGCTACGGATTGGATTATGCTCAAAAGTACCGCAATCTGCCATATATCGGTGTTTTGAGAGACGAATTACATTCATAATTTTTGCGGAGGCGATGTAATATGAAAAAATACATAAAAGGATTCGGCGTATATGCCGCTTTACTTGTAGTTATATTTATGATTTATTCATTTATGAGCTACAGTGCGGAAAAGCCGGAGGTGACATTTTCCGAACTTGTAAAAAGCATCAGCCAGGAAAAGGTTACCGAAATCAAAGTTATCGAAGATGCTGCGGAGGTCACCTACTCAGACGGTAAAATAGCCACCTGTGAGATATACTCGATATCGGCACTGTATTCATTTGCCGGTGAAAGCCTTGACAAGCAGCTAAAAAAGGGCACATTAAAGCTTGAATTTGAAGAGCCTTCAAGTCCGCCTTGGTGGCTTACCATGATGCCGTCACTTATATTTATCGTGATTGTTATAGCATTTTGGATTTTTGTTATGAAGCAATCCCGCGGCGGAGCAGGACCCGGCGGTACAATGAATTTCGGTAAAAGCCGTGCTAAGGTAAGCATCAATGAAAAGGACAAGGTCACCTTCAAGGACGTGGCAGGCTCCGATGCGGAAAAGGGCGAGCTCGAAGAAATCGTTGAGTTTTTA
>CAYRGA010000004.1:0-41877 GCA_964423705.1 uncultured Oscillospiraceae bacterium | reverse complement strand
GCGTTGTTTGAAATCATTATAATTCAGTGAACGATTTAGATGCCGCAAATTCATTTTACCGGGAGTAAAAATGCTTGCAAGGGCATTTTTGCGACGCCGTCAATTGACACATAGCGGTCACACAACCGCAAAATCCGATAGGCTTTAAGAATTTTATGCAATAAAATTCTGTTATGTGTCAATTATATCATACATTACATAATATTTCAATCAAAATATATTGTCAAGTCTAAATTTTTCTTTTTTTGACAAATCTTCCAAAAAATGACGTGCGAACCCTATCTCATACAATGCCTTTTCAAGCTCATTATGTTCTGCGTAATAGGCAGCCGAAAGAATTTGCTTTTCCGTTGCATCTATCTGACTGTGCTGGCAGCTGTATGCTATATTTTTCATTTTTCGATTCCAGGTTTTAATAAGCTTATCCGCACTTTTTTCTATCATATCCGTATCAGCGGAGTTTACTGCGGATTCAAATTCGGATATACACTCGTTCACTGTATCCGCGCAGTCGTCCACCACGCAGTTGTTCAATGCAAAGCCGCCGAGCATCACTGCAAATATCAATACCGCTGTAAGCTCATCCCTCATATTCATCCTTCCTTTTTCTTATATAAATTCTACCGTCGCTGTCCTCAGACAGGACAAACACTTCTTTAATATCTGACACACCGTGATTTTTAAGTTCTTTTTCCAGCCATTTTATACTCTTTCCACTTCTTTCAAGCTCATTTTTTCGAACTCTGCCATCGGTAATGTATATATACGGAAGCTCTGTGACAGACTTTTTAATATTCAAATCATCCAAGGTGGGCTGCATAGCTCCCGATGACGGAATCACTGTGATACTTCCGCCCGTTTCCAGTATGACGGTTTCAACCTCGGAAAGGCTGAAATATCCCGCCTTTCTGAGTTCTTCAATCAAATCATCGATATTTACGCGGCACCGCTTCATTTCCTTATAGCAGAGCTTACCTCGGTGCATGAGTATCTGAGGTCTGCCGCTCAAAAGAGTTCTGGCTTTCTCGCTCCTAAGGCAAATATACGATATGGTTATCTCACTCACAACCAGGGTAAAAATGGGAATTATACCGTACAGCAGAGGTACACCGACTTCACTCATGGGCACCGTCGCAAGGTCTGATATCATAATGGCGACCACAAGCTCCGATGGCTGAAGCTCACCTATCTGCCTTTTTCCCATAAGGCGCAGAGCGGTTATGACAAGCGCATAGAGCACCAAGGTTCTTACAAATAAATTAATCATATAAAAATCACCGAATTTGTTTTAAAAATTTTTAACATTTAACAATAATATTATGACTTTACATATCTGAATTTATGTGATAAAATATATATAACATTATAAACTGGGAGTGATTTATGTGGCAAAAAAGAAGGAGCAGACAGCTCTGATATACAAAAACCGTCCTCTGGTAAAGCGTGGAAACACTGTGATTTACGGCGATATCAATGACGAGTACTATGTTCTCATGGAAATACTCGACAGCGAAAAACACGATAATCTTGAGCTTGCGACGGACATTTCGGTATCGCTTATGTCTAACGGACGAGTTGAGAAAAAAGCCGAACGCGAGGGACTTTACCGTGCCCTTGACATAGGCGCATATTGGCTTGAAGAAGCTTTTGAGAAATAATAAAGAGGCTGCCTTATGACAGTCTCTTAAATTTTACTGATTTTAACTGCACAAAAAGGATGATAATTATGAATTGCAAAGAAAACATGACAATGCTCATGGACTTTTATGAGCTTACGATGTCTAACGGATATTTTGAACACGGATTTAAGGACAAAACGGCATGCTTTGACATGTTTTTCAGAAAGGTTCCCGACGATGGCGGCTTTGCCGTGATGGCAGGAGTGGAGCAACTTATAGAATACATTTCAAATTTGAATTTCAGCAGTGAGGATATTGAATATCTTCGTTCAAAGAAAATTTTCTGCGAAGAATTTCTTAAATACTTGTCTGAATTTAAATTTTCGTGCGATATATATGCCATACCCGAGGGTACACCGATATTCCCCGGCGAACCGATAGTTAAGGTCGTGGGACCGGTCATTGAAGCACAGCTTATAGAAACCATGCTTCTGCTCACCGTAAACCACCAGTCACTTATCGCCACAAAATCAAACAGAATCGTACGCGCTGCGGCAGGTCGTCCCGTTATGGAGTTTGGTTCAAGGCGTGCTCAGGGAAATCACGGTGCCGTATACGGCGCCAGAGCATCATATATTGCGGGTTGCTGCGGAACAGCATGCACCATCGCGGACAAGCTCTATTCCATACCAGCTCTCGGAACCATGGCTCACAGCTGGGTACAGCTCTTTCCTACCGAATACGATGCATTCCTGGCATATGCAAAGACCTACCCCGAAGCCTGCACATTGCTTATAGATACCTACAATGTACTAAAATCGGGACTTCCGAATGCTATAAGAGTCTTTAAGGAATACCTTATTCCGAACGGATACAAGCCTGCCGGTGTAAGAATAGACAGCGGAGATATAACCTACCTTACAAAAAAGGTTCGTGCCGCTCTCGATGAAGCCGGTCTTGAAGACGTGAAAATCGTAATTTCAAATTCCCTGGATGAATACATTATCCGTGATTTGTTAAGTCAGGGAGCATGCATAGATTCCTTCGGTGTCGGTGAAAGACTTATCACCTCCAAAAGCGAGCCTGTTTTCGGAGGTGTGTACAAGCTTGCTGCGGTTTACGAAAACGAAACCGAAATTCCGAAAATCAAACTCAGCGAAAACATTGCCAAAATCACCACACCATGCAGTAAAAAGCTGGTGCGGCTGTACTCAAAGGACAACGACAAGGCTATTGCCGACGTAATAATGCTTGACAGTGAGCCGACCCCCGGCGGCGACGACTATGAAATCTTCGACCCCGAGCATACATGGAAGCGCAAAATCGTCACAAATTACTATACGCGCGAGCTGCTTCGCCCGATTTTCAAAAAAGGTCAATGCGTGTACGAATCGCCGAAAATCGACGATATCCGCACCTACTGTCAAAACCAAATCGACGGACTTTGGGACGAGGTAAAGAGATTTGAAAATCCGCACAACTATTACGTGGATTTATCCCAAAAGCTATGGGATATAAAAAACAAGCTTCTTAATGAGCACAAAAACTGAAAAAGAGGTGTTATTTTTGAAAGCATTAACCTTCAAAGGCGGTCTGCATCCAAACGACCGCAAAGAAAGCACTATGAACCGGCCGATTGAAGAATTAGCTGCTGCACCGGTGATGATTTATCCAATGGTGCAGCACATAGGCGCACCGTGCGAGCCTACGGTGAAAAAAGGTGACAGAGTTCTGGTCTGTCAGAAAATCGGCGACAGCGATGCCTTCGTATCGGCACCGATTCACTCCACGGTTTCCGGAACCGTGAAAGCAATCGAAAAAATGCCGCATCCCAACGGCCGAAATGTAATGAGCGTTATAGTCGAAAACGACTTTCTCTACGAAATGCACCCCGACGTGCATAAATCCGATATAAGCTGTCTGTCTTCCAAGGAAATGCTGGACATCATACGTGAAGCCGGTATTGTAGGGTTGGGCGGTGCAGCTTTTCCGACGCACATCAAGCTTAATCCGCCAAAGGAGAAAAGCATTGACTGCCTCATAGTAAACGGTGCCGAATGTGAGCCGTACCTTACGAGCGATTACCGCGTTATGCTGGAATCACCCGCCGAGGTATGCAATGGCATACAGATTATGATGAAAATAACGGGTGTGAGCAGATGCATCATCGGCATAGAAAACAACAAACCCGAAGCAATTAAAATCATGGAAAAGGCAGCTCGCGAAATTCCCGGTATCGAGGTTAAAGCATTAAAAACCAAGTATCCGCAGGGAAGCGAAAAGCAGCTCATAAAGGCACTGACCGGCAGAGAAGTACCAAATGGTGCACTTCCGGCAGATGTCGGTGTTATAGTAAACAACATTGATACATGCAAGGCTTCCTACTACGCTGTCACACGCAGGCAATGTGTACTCAGCCGCGTAATAACCGTAGCCGGAGATGCTGTCAGAAGACCCGCGAACTTTCGCGTACGCATAGGCACACCGTTTATCGATGTGCTCAAAGCCGCAGAGTGTGACTTTGAAAAAACCGCTAAAATCATAATGGGCGGTCCTATGATGGGAACCGCTCAGAGCGACCTGAATGTACCTGTAGTCAAAAACACTTCGGCGCTTCTGGCGTTCACAAGCGAATTTACAAAGCAGCCCAAAACCGTAAGCTGTGTAAAATGCGGTGACTGCGTAAGCCGCTGTCCCATGGGACTTTCACCGGCACTTTTGAACACCTATGCAAAAGCTGAAAATTACGAAATGCTTCAAAAGCTGAACATAAATAACTGTATTGAATGCGGTGTGTGCTCCTACACCTGTCAATGCAGAAATAACATTACCCAAAACATTAAAACTGCCAAAGCTAAAATCCGCAGTCAAAAAAAATGAGGTGACTTTATGGAAAACAATCTACTCGTATCATATGCACCGCACATACGCACCGAACGCTACATATCCACAACCATGCGCGACGTAATAATCGCGATGCTTCCCGCGTTCATCGGTTCCGTGTACTTCTTCGGTGCAAGGGCACTCGCCGTTACTGCCGTATGTGTGATATCATGCGTTCTTTCGGAATACATATGGACGCGTGCGTTAAAGAAAAACACTACCATAAATGATTTAAGTGCCGTGGTAACCGGAATACTGCTGGCGTTTTGTTTGCCACCATCGATACCGTACTACATGGCAGCTGTAGGCTCTGTATTTGCCATCATTATAGTTAAGTGCTTTTTCGGTGGACTGGGTCAAAACATCGTAAACCCCGCACTTGCCGCGCGAGCCTTTCTGCTGGCATGCTGGCCTGTGGAAATGACAAACTGGGCAATACCAAAAGCAGATGCAGTCACAGGTGCCACACCGCTTGCCGTAATGAAGGGCATAAGCGAAGGAACCCTTGCCAAGTACAGCGATTTATTCTTTGGTACGGGCATAGGCGGCTGTATAGGAGAGATATCGGCACTGCTGATCTTGATAGGCTGTATATATCTTTTTATACGGCGAGTTATCACACCTACAGTACCTGTCATTTACATATTGACAGTCGGTCTTTTCGGTTGGATTTTCACCAAAAACGGATTTTTCTGCGGTGACTTTATATATTCCGTTTTATCGGGCGGTGTGATGCTCGGCGGTGTATTCATGGCGACCGACTATACCACAAGCCCCCTCACAGCAAAAGGACAGGCACTCTACGCTTTCCTTGCCGGAATTATAACCGGGGTAATAAGAGTATACGGTGGCTACCCCGAGGGAGTAACCTACGGTATACTGGTTATGAACATTGCCACGCCACTCATAGACAAGGCATTTGTTCCCAAAACCTTCGGTAAGGCGGTGAAAGAAAAATGAAAAATTTTAAATTCATATTAAAGCATGCTGCCATTCTGTGCGCGGTGGCGTTTATATGCACTCTCCTTTTGGTTCTGTGCAACGACCTTACCAAGGATAAGATTGCCAAACTACAGTTAAAAACCGAACAGGAAGCACAGTCCTCCGTACTCACAAGTGCGGAAAGCTTTGAGAACATGGAAAAATATGTAAAGGAGCTGGACAACAGTACTGTCACTGCTGCTTTAAAAGGTATCGGAAAAGGCGGAAAAACAGTCGGATACTGTATAAAGGTTGAACCGTCGGGCTACGGCGGCAAAATTTCAATGATGGTCGGTTTGGATACGGAGCTTAAGGTGTCCGGAATTAAAATCACCTCCATGAGTGAAACTCCGGGGCTCGGTGCAAAAGCAGACAGCGAATGGATTAATCAATTCAAAGGAAAGAGCGGCAAGCTCAGTGTTGTGAAAACCGGTAAAGCCGGCGAAAATGAAATCAACGCCATAAGCGGTGCCACCATCACATCAAAAGCGGTAACAGAGGGTGTGAACGCAGCCGTAGATACCGCAAAAGCTATCTCAAAGGCAGAGGAGGGCGAAAACAATGACAAATAATCTTAAAGTGGTTAAAAACGGATTGATAGATGAAAACCCTACATTCATACAACTTTTGGGAATGTGCCCTACCCTTGCGGTTACAACATCACTTATAAATGCACTGGGAATGGGACTTTCGGCTACCTTCGTGCTGGTATGCTCAAACCTTGCCATATCGCTTGTACGAAAGCTGATTCCATCTAAGATACGCATAGCATCATATATAGTGATAATAGCCGCTTTTGTAAGCATAATAGAGATGCTGCTTAAAGCCTACCTACCGTCTATATCGGCGGCTCTGGGACTTTTCATACCGCTTATCGTGGTAAACTGCATCATATTGGCAAGAGCCGAAAGCTTCGCATCAAAGAATAAGCCTATCCCCTCGGCACTCGACGGCTTGGGAATGGGTCTCGGCTTTACCCTTGGACTCAGCGTACTGGGAACCGTGAGAGAAATCCTCGGTGCGGGTACACTTCTCGGAATAGATATTTTCGGCAGTCACTACAACCCCGCAATTATGTTCATACTTCCGCCGGGCGCTTTTCTCGTTCTCGGCATACTTTTAGGCATACTCAATGTCATAAAAAGCAAAAAGGAGGATACAAAATAATGGGAATTTCACATTTTTTGGAATTGTCCGTTGCGGCAATTCTGGTAGAAAACTTCGTACTCGTTAAATTTTACGGAATATGCCCGTTTCTGGGAGTATCCAAAAAGACTGACACAGCCCTCGGAATGGGCATGGCGGTCACCTTCGTAATGGCATTGGCGGCAGCACTCACCTGGTGTGTGTATCATTTGATACTGGTACCGCTTCACGTGGAGTATCTGCAAACACTTTCATTCATACTGCTAATCGCGGCATTGGTTCAATTTGTAGAAATGTTCGTCGCAAAGACAGTCCCGTCACTATACAATGCGCTGGGCATCTATCTTCCGCTGATAACCACTAACTGTGCGGTTTTGGGTGTTACACTGCTGAACATCGAAAAGCAATTTAACTTTGCCGAAGCCGTATGGTATGCCTTCAGTGCGGCACTAGGCTTTACAATAGCAATTGTGCTGTTCGCCGGAGTACGCGAAAGACTCGAAACTGCGGATATACCCGAAAATCTCCGCGGTTTCCCGATAGCGCTGGTTACGGCAAGCCTGATTGCAATGTCGTTTTTGGGATTTCAAGGATTATCGTTTTAAAAGCTACGATAGGAGGGAAATAGCATGATTGATATACTGATTCCGGCGGCTGCCGTCGGTGCGATTGGTCTGTTTTTCGGCGGTTTGCTCGGATTTGCCTCGATAGTATTCAAGGTGGATAAGGACGAACGCATAGACAAAATAGCCGATATTCTTCCGGGTGCGAACTGCGGCGGTTGCGGCTATGCCGGATGCGGAGCACTTGCCGAGGCTGTGGTAAAAGATGGCGTGTCCGCTTCGAAATGTAATTTGATGACAGACGAAAAAAACGAAATTATATGTGAGATTATGGGAATAAAAGCACAGTCTGTACAAAAGAGAACTGCACGTATAAGCTGCTGCGGAAGCTCTGAGGCATGCTCCGAGCGTTATGACTTTACCGGAATTAATGACTGTTTCACCGCAATGCAGTTAAACGGCGGTCAAAAAAGCTGCGAATACGGGTGTCTGGGATTTGGTGACTGCGTAAAGGAATGTGACTTCAATGCCATAAGTGTAACGGATAAAATAGCACAAACAGATGCCGACCGCTGTGTCGGATGCGGAAAATGCGTGGTCAAATGCCCTAAAGGTCTTATTTCTCTGGTTCCGTCAGGCAGTAAATACATCGTTGCATGCAGCTCAAAGGACAAAGGTGCTGCCGTTAAAAATTACTGTTTAAACGGTTGTATAGGGTGCAAAATCTGTGAAAAGAAGTGCGAATTTGATGCCATACATGTGGTAGATAATATAGCAAAAATAGATTATGACAAATGTATCTCCTGCGGCAACTGCGCAAAAGCCTGTCCTAAAAAAGTAATTCATTTAATTTAAACAAAATATCAGCCGTCCTATGCGGTATCGCCAAAGTGCCAAGGCTTTGGAGGATATCACACAGACGGCTGAATTTTTGCTTTTATTCAAAATCTGTTTATAACCATAGTCAATTATTTTTTCGGATGTATTTCGCTTACTCTCTCCTTTAGAATCAAATACGGAACAGCAAGCGTTTCGTGAGCCGTACCGTTCCGTAAATTCACATTGCAAATTAAGCTTTATCTTTCGGAGAACATCCATTTCAAAGCATGCTGTATGTATTCATCCCAAAATTCCCAGCAATGCACACCGGCAGATTCCCTGTACGTCAAATCATATCCTAGTTTTTCAAAATGCTTCTTCAGCTTTACATTACCTTCATACAGCCAATCCTCCGTACCTATACCCATGAACAAGCGCGGTTTATCTGCATCGTCGGCATGCTTTTCGGCAAGCTTAAACAAGCTTTCACTGTCGGGAACCGGGGTGTTTTCACCGAATATCTGCACAAATATATCATCAAAGCAGGTTTGATTTTCCGGGTCAGCCACAGACGAAAGTCCTGCTGCCGCACAAAAACTACCGCTGTTTTTCATGGCGATTTTAAGGGCACCATAACCTCCCATCGAAAGCCCCGCAATGTAATTATCCTCACGCTTTTCCGAAACATTAAACATATCGGCTATTATCCTCGGAAGCTCACGTGATATGTATGTATAATATTTCATACCGTACTTCATGTCTGTATAAAAGCTCTTGGCACCGTCAGGCATAATCACACAGATACCATAGTCCTGAGCATAACGTTCTATAGAGGTTCTGCGCATCCATATGGAGCTGTCATCACTGAGCCCATGCAAAAGATACAGACATTTAAGATTATTGTCGCTGTTTCCCTGATTTGTACCTATTTCACCGTTTAAGCTTCTCTGAGGAATGACCACATTTACCGTGGTCTGCATTCCAAGTGATTCGCTGAATATTCTTAATTCTGCAAATGCCATTTTATTATCTCCTTATTAATAAAATCATAATCAATCGGACAAAAGCGCCCTGTCGTTTGAAAATT
This sequence comes from uncultured Oscillospiraceae bacterium, assembly GCA_964423705.1. GTDB lineage: Bacteria > Bacillota > Clostridia > UMGS1810 > UMGS1810 > CAKSIN01. Next base: position 32,779 of record CAYRGA010000004.1, on the reverse strand, counting down.
CCACACCGCTTGAAGCCGAAAACATTTCTATAAGTCGGTCCACGGAAAGTTTTTTCTTTTCTTCGCCGCTAACATCAAATACGATTTTACCGTTATTCATCATTATAAGTCTGTTGCCGTATTTTATGGCATCCTTCATATTATGAGTAATCATGAGTGCGGTAAGCTTGTTAGATGCAATTATCCTGTCAGAGAGTTCCAAAACATTTAATGCCGTCTTGGGGTCAAGTGCGGCAGTGTGCTCATCCAAAAGCAGAAGCTTCGGTTTCTGCAGTGTCGCCATAAGCAAGGTAAGTGCCTGACGCTGACCACCCGACAGCAAACCCACTTTGTTTGTTAGGCGGTCTTCAAGTCCCAGACCCAATATTTTAAGTTCCTCCCTGTAGCGTTCTCGTTCCTCCTTGGTAATGCTCCATTTCAAGCCGTGTTTTTTTCCTCGGCGCAAAGCAAGCGCCAGATTCTCCTGAATCTCCATATCAGCGGCAGTTCCGAGCATCGGGTCTTGGAATACCCTTCCCAGGAATTTTGCCCTTTTATGCTCCGGCATGCTTGTGACATCGGTATCATCTATAATTACAGAACCGGAATCAAGCGGCCAAACACCGCATATAGCATTGAGCATCGTACTCTTGCCGGCACCGTTTCCTCCGATGACTGTAACGAAATCGCCCTCATTAATCACAAGGTTCAGATTATCCAGTGCCGTCTTTTCATTTATTGTACCTGCATTGAAGGTTTTGCATATATTTTTAAGCTTCAGCATTATCAGTGCCCCCTTTTGTAACCTTTGAAAAATACTTTTTCTTCCAGTAAGGTATTGCCAGAAATACAGCCACAACCACCGAGGAAAGTAGCTTGAGCAAATCCGGGTCCAGTCCGAGGCATATAACCGTCTGATATACGATGTAGTATATGACACCGCCCAATGCCACGCTCAAAAGTCTGAGAGCAAAATTAGTAAATATTTTTCCGAACAATGCACCGCCTATTATGACAGCTGCGAGGCCTATTACTATCGCACCCCTACCCATCTGTACATCGGCAAAGCCTTGATACTGCGCCAAAAGTGCGCCCGAAAAAGCTACAATGCCGTTTGAAATCATAAGTCCGACAACCTTGTTAAAATCGGTATTTATGCCCTGTGCACGGCTCATACTCGGATTTGCACCGGTAGACCTGAGGGTACATCCGTATTCCGTACCGAAAAACCAATACAGAAATGCGATAATCACTACGGCAATCACCGCCACTATCAATATAGTATTTTTATAAAAGGAAACATTTCTTATGTATTGCAGCGAAATGGGAAAATCGTAATTTCTGAAATTAAGTGCTTGATTCGCTTTGCCCATTATTTTAAGGTTTACCGAATAAAGAGCAAGCTGTGTAAGAATACCCGACAATATTGCGGGAATACCCATAAAGGTATGCAGTATACCGGTCACAAAGCCTGTGAGCATGCCGGCTATCACTGCTGCAAATACCGACACCCATATATTATGTCCGCTCAGCATCATCATTACACACACAGCTGCACCGGTACACATAGAGCCGTCAACGGTAAGATCGGCAATATCCAATATACGGTAAGTGATGTAGACACCTATTGCCATAATGCCCCATATCAATCCCTGAGCCACTGCTCCGGGCATACTGTTAATTATCGTTAATACCATTTGCATATAAAATCACCTTCAATTAGGAGCTATCGCTCCGACGTTATGTCCTGCGGCATTTTAACGCCGCATGATACAAAGCCGCATCGGCAGAAGCGGCTTATTTTCACGTTATTCTATAGCTTCAAAATCGGACGGAACCGTGATGCCGAGTTCTTGGCAGATTTCTTTGTTGTATTTCTTCTTATAATTTTCGTCGTATTCTATTGCCATTTTAGAAATGTCCTCGCCATTCTTTAAGATTCGCGCTGCCATTTCACCGGTCTTTTTTCCAAGCTCATAATAGCTTATGGAAAGTGTGGCAACTCCACAGCCCTTGCATATACCTTCTTCTCCCGCTACGACAGGTACCTTTGCCGGACGGCAAATACTGTCTATAATGCTGGTAGATGAAGCCACTGTATTATCCGTTGGGACATAGATTACATCGCTGTAATCACATGCAGATGTCGTAACCGCTGCGATATCATTGGAATCCGAGAAAGAAAATTCCTTACATTCGATGCCACTCTTTTCGAGGAACTTCTTAACCTCCTTCACCTGATATGATGAGTTCGGTTCCGAGGAGCAATACACCAGTCCCACCTTTTTAGCCTGAGGGAATATCTCCGTAAGCATATCCGCCTGCTTATCAAGTGGTGCAAGGTCGGAGGTACCGGAAATGTTTCCACCTACCACGCCGTTAAAATCCTTAAGTTCAAGTGCAACGCCGTACTCGGTAACCGATGTACCCAGAATCGGAATCGAGGACGTGCCCGCAGAAGCTGCCTGAAGTGCCGGAGTGGCATTTGCAAGTATCAAATCAACATTTTTTGAAACAAAGCCGTTAATTATGGTTGAGCATGCATTTGAATCATTCGATGCATTCTGCTCATCAAACTTCACGCTGTCGCCCAAAGCTTCGGTAAGAGCGTCCTTAAAGCCTTTTGTAGCTGCATCCAGCGCCTCGTGCTGAACCAGCTGACAAATACCTACATTATACACCTTTTCGGATTTGTCAGATGAGGAGCATGCCGCCATCGACAAAGCCAAAACCAAACATAAAACTGCACAAATCAATCTTTTCATACTGTTGACCTCCTAAAGTTCAATTACATAAATATACATTTTATTGTATAATAATTCTTTCTAAAAGTCAATAGTATCCAGCGAAAATCAAGTTCTCATCGAAAATTTATGCAATGTTATACATTTGAGCGGCATTATTTTTCGATTTTTTATTCATTATAATAATTCGCATCTCCCGTCAAAAGTCACCGGGATGCTTACCCGTTATCCTGCCGAATGCCTTATAGAAATTCGAAGAGCTCTGAAATCCGCACAGCTCAGCTATCTCAAGCTTGGTTTTATCAGTCGTTTTAATAAGCTCCACAGCCTTTTCCACTCTTTTTATGGTGATGTATTCCCAGGGTGAAATACCGTTGTATTTTTTAAAAACGGACGAAAAATACGTAGGTGTCATACACGCCTCATCGGCGATTTCCTTCAATGTGATAGGATTTTCAAGATTTTTGTATATATAATTAACCGCTATTTTCAGCGATTTTGTAATGGACGACTGATAACCGATCGTTTTTTCACGGTCAACATAGTCATAGTTTCGTATTATGTGTATAATTGCCGAACAGAGTGCAGCGCGCACTTTTGTTTTATAAAAGGGCTGCTTTTCAGAAAGCTCGGCTTCTATTTCTTTTATATAGTCACTTAAAACAGTGTCACTGCGCCGGAATTTATTGCTGAAATTCTTGTTTTGAGCCACGAAAATATTGAGAAGGTCGGTATTCTCCGCATTTTCCCAAAGCATACGCGGTTCAAAATGAATATTGAGCAGTTCAAATTTTTCGAACGACTCTGTTATGCAGTGAGCCTCATTGCTACCGAACAGAAACATATCCCCCGCACCGAATTCATAGTTAATCCCGTGCACAGAATAAATACCGCTGCCCGAAATTATAAGTGACATCTCACACTCAGTGTGGTGATGCTCGTTGCATCGCCGTTTATATGAGCCCACACATGAATGAAAGGTCTTAAGTACAGTGTTGCCATTGCTGTCCAAAAATTCGTTTTCGTTAAATTTCATAAGAGCACCTCCACATCGGCAAAACACCTTTAGTGTAAAATAGTGGACAAAAAACATAATATAGTAGATGAACCGCCGATTAAAAATATGCTAATATAACAGTATAGTGATTTTAAATCGAAGCAGAGTTTCCGCATACCGTTGAAAAGCAGTTTCCGCAACAATCGGTAATCATATCGGAGAGTGTCGAGAATCATAGATTTAACCGAAACCGCCGAGTCGGATGCATCTGCATTATGATTATATCATATTATTTTAAAAAAAGTCAAGGAGGATACAAATGAACACAAATATTAACGAAATGATTTCAGAAAACGTGAACACCTGCTCAAATCCGTCTGAGCTTAAAATAACGGATATAAGAGTAGCGAACTTAACAGGTGCGCCGAAGCACTGCCCTCTCATAAAAATATACACAAATCAGGGCATTGTCGGCTACGGTGAAGTAAGAGATGCATCCAGTGCCACATATGCACTTATGCTCAAATCCAGACTTGTGGGCGAAAATCCCTGCAATGTTGACAAGCTATTCAGAAGAATAAAGCAGTTCGGCGGTCCCTCTCGTCAGGGCGGCGGTGTTTCCGGAATCGAAATAGCACTTTGGGACTTGGCGGGAAAAGCATGGAATGTTCCGCTTTGGCAGCTCCTTGGCGGTAAATTTCACGACAAAATCCGTGTTTACGGTGATACCGACGTAGACGGCAAGCACACCGGTACAGACATGGGACACGCTATCAAAAAGCGTATCGACATGGGCTTTACCATTGTTAAAATGGACTTGGGTATCGAACTTCTTTATGATGAGCCCGGATGCCTTAACGCACCTCTCGGCATGCTGGAGGATATGCAGAAGTATTCCATGAAGGCTATATCTCACCAGAGCGGCTCTATAGACATGGACATGATGCTCGGTAAAAACTATGAGATTTTCACCATTCCTCATTATGCGACAGGCATCCGCATTACAGAAAAGGGCATGGACTATTTAGAGGATTACGTAAAGCAGGTACGTGACGTAGTAGGATATGAAGTACCGATAGCGATTGACCATTTCGGTCACGTGGCAATTGAAGACTGCATAAAATTTGCAAAGCGTCTTGAAAAATACAACATTGCATGGCTTGAGGATATCCAGCCGTGGCACCTTACAAAGCACTACGAAAGAATCGCAAAGAGCTGTAATGTTCCGATTGCTACAGGTGAGGACATTTACCTCGCAAAGAACTTTGAACCGCTCATGGAATGCGGCGGCGTTTCAATGGTACACCCCGACCTTCTTACAATCGGCGGAGCTCTTGAAACCAAAAAGCTCGGCGACATGTGTGAAAAATACGGTACAGCTATGGCAATACACATGGCTGAAAGCCCGATTGCATGCATGGCAGCTGTACATACTGCGGCAGCTATCCAGAACGTACTTGCGGTTGAATTCCATTCGGTTGATATTCCGTGGTGGAATGACCTTGCAAACGGCATAGCAAATCCGCTGTTCAAGAACGGATTCGTAGAAGTTCCGAACACTCCGGGTCTCGGAATCGAAAGCCTTAACGAAGAACTTCTGGCAGAACACATTCACCCGAAATATCCGGGTATGTGGGAGCCGACTACACAATGGGATAACGAATGGGCAAACGACCGCGAATGGAGCTGATTTTTAATGAACTGCGCTTTTGAACGCGAGAAAGTTTTAAAAAGCTTCATAGAAAACAAGGATATGCTTGAAAAACGTAACAATGACGGCATAGAGAAATACAGAAAGGGAAGCTTCAAACTGGAGCTTCCCTCCGGTGTAAAGGAAATACATATCCGCCAGACAAAGCACAAGTTCCTTTTCGGCTGTACGGCATTTATGCTTAACAGCTTTGAAAATCCTCAGAAGGAGGACAAATTTAAGGATCTGTTCCTTAAGCTGTTTAATCAGGCGGTTGTTCCCTTCTACTGGTCTGACCTTGAACCTGAGGAAGGAAAACTCCGCTTCGACAAGAACAGCGAAAACATATACAGACGTCCCGCACCCGATATTGTACTGGATTTCTGCCGCGAAAACGGAATAGAACCGAAGGGACATTGTTTGACGTGGTGTCATTTCGTACCGAAATGGCTCGAAAAATACAGTGTCGATGAACGCAAAAAGATACTTGAAAGACGTTTTAAGGAAATAGCCGAGCGCTACGGAGATGTTATCCCCTCCTTTGATGTGGTGAATGAATCCGCATCAAACTACCTGACAGGTACAAAAACACTGTTTGAGGATTGGGATGAATATGCATTAAAGCTCGGTGAAAAATACTTTAAAAACAACATCAAAATACTCAACGAAACAAACGAGGCAATATGGCGCGATTATGCCAACTGTGAAGGCAAGTACATGGCATTTAACATGCAGCTTAAGGAATTTATGCGCAAGGGCATGCCGATAGACGAGATAGGTCTGCAATATCACATATTTTCAATACCGCAGAGCTTTGAGAATAACGACACCTTCTTAAATGCCGAATATATGACAGACATTCTTGATATTTTCGATGCATATGATTTACCCATGCATATCTCGGAAATAACCATCCCGAGCTACAGCGGTAAAATCCCTCAGAATGAAGCAATCCAGGCAGAGCTTACGGAACTTGTGTATAAGACATGGTTTGCCACGAAGAACATGAAGAGCATAGTTTGGTGGAATTTGGTTGACGGCTATGCAGCATATGCACCCATAGGCTCCGAAGAAGGCGAAAACATGTACGGCGGTGGTCTGGTTCACTTCGATATGACACCGAAGCCGTCTTACGAAGTGCTTGACAGGCTCATAAATCACGAATGGAAAACCGAAATCTCCGATATCGCTCAAGGCGGAAGCTACAGTTTCAGAGGCTTTTACGGTGAATACGAAATAGAGCTGGTAACGGAAAACGGAATCGAAAAGCGCACCGCGGTTCTCGATACAGACAATAAAACCGTTAAGCTTTAAGCAGACAGCATCAATAGAAGGAGGCTGAAATTATGAAAATTAAATGGCTGGGTCAAAGCGGATATCTCCTATACGACGATAAAAACACAATCTGCATCGACCCGTATCTTTCCGACGTTGTAAACCGCGTAGCAAACCGTCCGCGAATGGTTCCTGCGGCTGTAGAGCCCGCAAGCTTAAATGCCGACGTGGTTATCTGCACACATAACCACTTAGACCACATAGATATTGATGCCATACCGCTTATGGATAAGACAGACAAGGTTTTCTTATCCCCTGCCGATGCAGAAAATCAGCTCAGAGAGTGCGGCGTTGAAATTTATGTTCGTTTTGACGAGGGTATGACCTACACCGTCGGCGATTTTGAAGCAGAAGCCGTATATGCTAGCCATTCTGTCCCCGCAATAGGTGTTATCATAAAGCACCAAGGCATCACACTATACTTTTCGGGTGATACATATTATGACGAAAAGCTCGAAGAACTCAAAAGCAGAAACATCGATGCGATGTTCATATGTATAAACGGTAAGCTCGGAAACATGAATGTACAGGAAGCGGTAAAGCTGACGGAAATCGTAAATCCCAAGGTCGGCGTACCGAACCACTACGGAATGTTTGAAAGCAACACAGAAGACCCGTCAAAATACACTTTAAATGTGAAAAACGGATTTGAAATGGAATATAACAAAGAGTACGATATAAAGGAGGTACTTAAAAATGTTTGATTTAACAGGAAAAAAAGCACTTGTCACAGGCTCCACGCAGGGCATAGGCTTTGAGATAGCAAGCTGTCTGGCGAAAATGGGTGCACATGTATTTATACACGGTGCCACCGGCATTGAAAAATGTAAAAACGCCTGTAAGAGCATACCGAACTCATCTCCTGTTCAGGCAAATCTCTTAAACAGAGATGACCTCGACCGCCTTTACTCCGAAACGGGCGATGTGGATATACTGGTTCTCAATGCTTCAATGCAATTAAAGAAAAAATGGGATGAATACACCGATGAAGAATATGACATGCACATGGACTGCAATGTAAAATCCTCATATATATTAATGAAAAAATATGCCCCCGCCATGAAGGAAAAAAAATGGGGACGAATAGTCACTGTAGGAAGCGTAAACCAGTACAACAATCATCCGCAGTTGTCGATTTACGGTGCAAGCAAGGTTGCCCAGATGAAACTGGTGGAAAGTGCGGCAAAAGACTTAGCTCCGTACGGAATTACCGTAAACAACATTGCTCCCGGCGCAATAGACACTCCGCGTAACAGCGAAGCACTGAGCGATACGGAATTTAAGAAAAAAGTTGAAAGCTCCATCCCCTGCGGTTACGTGGGTACACCCGAGGACATTTCTCCGGCTGTACTTCTTCTCTGCTCGGACGAAGGAAGATACATTACGGGAAGCGATTTGAAAATCGACGGCGGAATGAGCCTTTAAACCTTAAAATTTTATTATTATACGAAAGGAAAATTATCATGCATTTTTGTGACAGAGATGAAATAATTGCATTGACCCCTCAATGGAAGGGCGAAAGACTGCCTGACGGCAGACCGAAGGTTGACGAGAAATACCTTAAAGCACTTAAAAACCTCACTCTTGAGGAGGTTTGGAAGCCTATTTTCGTTAAGGGCTACGAAAGCCAGTTTGAAGGCAGATTCAAAACACTTCACGATGACGGCAGAAAGCTTATAGGCAGAGCCGTTACCGCTACATACTGTCCCTTCAGACCCGACCTTGATGAAGTGGTTAAGGAAATAGGAAAAAGCGAAAACAGAACCGGTACATATAACCAATGGGTGGTAGATAACCTTATTGAGTATGACGTTCCGGTAATCGACATGTATGACAAAATATACAAGGGAACATTTTTAGGCGGAAACCTCACCACTGCTCTCAGAAATAAAACCAAAAACGAAAACGGTGGTGCTGTCGTATGGGGCGGCATCCGCGACACGGAGCAGATGAAAAAGGTAGAGGAAACCCAGGTGTATTACCGCGGTATAGACCCTACTCCGATTCGTGACTTCATAATGACCGGCTATAACACAGCTACCAGAATCGGAAATGCTATATGCCTTCCGGGAGATGTAGTGTTCGGCGCAGGCGGCGGCGTACTCTTTATACCCAGCCACCTCGTAGAGGAAGTTGTAGGCGGAGCGGCAAAAACTCAGGTTAAAGACCTTTTTGGATTTGAGATGATTACTTTAAATAAGTTCACTACCGCTCAGATAGATAAAAATACCTGGACAAAGGAAATGCTTGACCTTTTGATGGACTTCATCGAAAACGACGACAGAGCGGCAGAATACAGAGGTCTTGACTGGTCTGTGGAATACGACCTCGCTATAAACGGCGACCCGAACGATACACAATCCGCACTGTAATACATTGATATAAAATTTCATATCCCGGCATATCTATGCCTAAGGATTTGTCAAAGCCGACGTATAAACAACGTCGGCTTTGACTTTTCCGTAATCTAACCATCCCTTTTTTCATTATATGATTTTAAACCTCACCTGTTGACAAAGAGGCAAAAAGACGGCAGTTGCCTATGATATGCACATGCCGTCTTTTATCTAAGATTACATTTTCTCTTTTTTATCGAACAATTCAAATATTTTTATTTCATTGAGATGCTTTACCAGCAAACCGATATTTTTATAATCCAGTTTCTTTAATATTCGATTTATCTGCGAGCGGACGGTAACCTCCTCCACCACATTTTCCTGTGCAATTTCGTTATACTTTTTACCGTTGCACAAGCTTCGCAGGATTTTTATTTCCCTTTCGGACAAGCACAAAAGCTTATTAAACATATACAAAAGTGATGCTTGTCTGCGCTCTATCTCTTTATATTCTTCAAGTATCAGCTGAGCGATGTCCTTACGCATGATTTTCTTATCCTCATACGCATTCTTTATGGATTCCACTATTTCATCGGCGGGCTGATTTTTGATGATATAGTCGTATGCGCCGAGTCTTACCGCTTCAAAGACGAAGTCTTTTTCGTCGTGTACGGATATTATAATTATCTTAAGCTCCGGGAAGAGCTTCTTAAGCTTCGGGATGAGCTTTAATCCCGAATCCATATAATCCATTTGTATATCAAGCAAAAGCACATCCGGCTTCACGGTAAGGCAAGCCTCCACCGTTTCCGCTTCGTTATTTGCAGTGGCTACACACTCGCACACATCCGTGCTGTTCAGCATCAGACTGAAATATTCGCACAAATACACAGAATCATCAGCTATCATTACCCTAATTTTTTTCGCCATATAACTGCACCTCTTTTTTAGTTGAACAACTGTCGGAGTTAATTATAATCTGTACGACAGTACCGTCGTTCTTTTTGCTTTTAATATTTATTATACCGCTGTGCGCCTCGATGATTTCGCGGGCATAGGTAAGGCCTATACCGAAATTTGCGACGCCGTTTTTGGAGCTGTAGAGCGGATTAAAGATATTTTTTGTGCTGCTCATGCCGCATCCGTTATCGGTTATCTCTATATAGACATCCTTACCGTCAAGTCCTGTGTTTATGGTTATACACTTATCCGTTTCCTTATCGCGAAGTGCCTCTACCGCATTATTCAATATACATATCAGTGCTTCTCTGAAATGATATCCATCCGCATAAACCTTAAGCTTCTTGTCGGAATTAAAATCTATTCTTATATCGCTGGTATCCTTCATACCGGAAATCGCTTTATTGATAAGCTTATCAACGGAATGCTCCGTTTTTATAAGACTTAAACCTTGCTTACCGTTTATAACATCGATTATCCTTTTTATGTTTTCTTCGTTTTCAATGGCTACTTCGTGGATTCTTTCAAATCGCTTTTCCGAAGTTCCGAGGAAGGTATTATTGTTACTGTCGGAGAACATCTCTATTGCCACAAAGGCATTTTTGTAGCCGTGAAGCAGCATCGATACTGTCATCGGCATTGAATTATAGTTCATGACGTTACGCTTGGCATGCTTGCCGAAAGGCTTAAATCTTATAATCGTAACGATAATAATTATTATCGTAAAGGCTACATAAATCAACGAAAATAATCCGCTGTCAATACGTATTATCTTATTCGGATATTTGAGCAAATTAAGATTAATTATAAAATATGTTCCCAAATTTCCAAAAATAACGCCGCTGTAAACTACGATATCCATAAGAAAAATTATGATTAAGGAAAAAATATAAGTTTTTCTTTTATATAGCAGCTTCGTTTTAAAGTACATCCCTATGTATGCCGCATAAGGAAGTATCGCATATATGATAATTATGACGATGTTAAACGACTTCAGACTGTTTTCATATCGAAGTGCCAGTGTCCCCGTCTTATCAGCCACACAGCTGTGTATGTAGAGCTTTTCGCATATGTGCGGATGATTTATAACCAAGAAGAAAGCTATCGGTGCAATCAGCAAAAACAAAAGCTTTTTGTTTTTGCTGAATACCCTCAAAAAACATACCGACGATACAAAAAACAGTGCTATACCCAGATTCATTATCACGGAAATCTCCGGTATGATTAAATTCACTGAATTAAGCGCGAAATACATCGTTCTGTCCAGCGACACCAGCGTGTCGTAATTGGTCAGTATCAGCGCATACTCCAAAACTGCAAATTCAAGCAAAGCAATGCCCGCCATCTTTATAACCACAGGATGCACGATAATACGTTTTATCATTATCGCGGACAGTACCATACATGAAATCAATATAATAACAGCTGATAGAATCATATTTTTTCTCCAATAGTCACAGGTTTAATCGTTTCTTTCAAGAAGAACCGCACACGCTGTAAGCGGCTTCATTTTCGTTATTTTAAGCTTATTTCCTTCTACCGTAATGTTGTCGGCATAAAAACCGTCCTTTAGCTTAAAGCTTCCATCAAGCTCAATGTAAAAGTCATCGCAAGGGTTATTGTACGCATGGCACACTGCCAGAACCTCGTCGACCGTCTTTCTCACCACTATCTGTGTTCCTTCGGGATAGCGCATGCATACACTTCTGTTGCCGTAAATCTTGCTGTCGCCGTTGTCAATCACATTTTCAAGCTTTCCGTAAAAGTCCACAGCTCTTTTTAAAATCACTTTTTGGCTTTCCGTGAGCTTGTCCACCTCACCTGACAGGCAAATTCTTCCGAGGAAGGTTGCCGCAAGTGAATATATGGTTCTCTGCTCGGTTTCGTCCGCACGAAGAGTCGCCCAAATGAGTGACTGCCTCGGAAGCATAAGACTATGGAGATTTGCCGCTATATACGGTATCTCTACCGCTTCATGTGCATCGGAAAACGATGATACAGACGATACCTCAAGCATCGAAGGCTCAAGTCGATGTCCGCCGGAAGCACAGTTTTCTATAACCAAGTCGGGGATTTCATCCTTCATTTTTATAAAGAACTCCCTTACCTGTGCCAGATGCTCACGTAGATTCTCAGACGGTGATTCTTCACCGTCAATACTGTTTCCGATATTGGCATTGTAATCGACCTTTATATATCCGAAACCGTTGTCCCTTAGGAATTTAATTACCCTTTCATACAGAAATTCACGTACGTCCTCACGTCTGAAATCCCAGTATGAGCGAAAATTATCTTTTTTGATAACATGTCCGTCATGCTTTAAGTGCATGAAATCATATTCCTCACTGTCAAAGAGCTTGGAGCCCTTTGTGGTCACCTCAAACTCAAACCATATACCAGGCACCATTCCGAGCGCTCTGATTTTTTTGCACATATCCTTAATATCCGGGAATTTATTTTTATCGACAATCCATTCACCGTTTGCCGACTGCTCGCCTATGTTCTTGAGGTCACCGCAATCACGCCAGCCCGCATCTATCACGGCGTATTTCACGCCGAAGTCCTTTAAGCCGTCGCAGAATGACAGCATTTTTTCGGCAGTGGGCTTGCCCCAAGTCGTACAGTATTCATTAAACGCGAGGGGAAGTCCTTTTTCTATGTAGCGTTTATCGATGGTCTTGTGCATATCGACAACGTATGTCATAGCTTCTTCAGCACCGCCTACAGCCGCCGAAATATACGCCTTTGGTGCTTCAAAGGCTTCATTGTCCTTTACTTCACGTGTCCATCCGCAAAATTCCTCATCGCCCAGACCGCCTGTGAACGAAATCGTATCACCTGTGCGCATAAGTTCCATCTGCCATGTGGAATTGTGGGCGATTTGCGCTCCCCAGGAAACTCCCGTCACCTTATCCTCATATACAGCGGCCGGGAAATATCTATCGACAGGATAGCTGCCCTTGCAGCCGAATTTCTCGCCTACAAAGCCAAATCCTGCCCAGCTGTTTTCAAGTGAAAGCTCCTCCATCGTCTGAGAAACACGCTTTCCCTCACGGCTCCAGCCGCCGTAGTAGCGGTGAAGCACACCGCTTCCCGATGCATCGTCATTATGGAATGGGCTCAAGTTATCGAGTGCGAAGGATGATAAGCTGTTAAGTTTCACGGTCTTTCCGCTTTCGTTTACGAAAACAGTGCGACATTCCAGACCGCGGAGCTTATCATAACCAATGATTTTATGAATCAATCGAAAGCCGTGTTTCGATGTCATTTCCGTCACGATTTCCGTACGGTTGTTTTCGCGTACTTCCCTCTGACTTTCAAAGCTGAGCTCAGAGCCGGCGCAATTAGCAACCGAAAAATGTACAAGGCTGCCCTGGAACCAAAAATGATTGTAAACTGCTCTCGGATTAAAGCCGCTTTGCGGTACATCCCACAATTTTACAACCTTGTCCTCATATTCCTTCGGGACGATGAGCATGGACACCTTCTTGTCCTTCTCGTTTATAAGGTATGAAATTACACTGCTTCCGATATTATAACTCTTAATTTCCATAATAGCTCTCCTTAAATTGCCTTTAATTAATCACAAATTATTTTTCAATCAGGAAAAATCTATGTCTTCCTCTCTCTAATTCAATGTCAAGCTTACCCGTAAAGCTTTCTGAGGTAAATGCATCACGTACCATGCCCTCACCTATATCAAATTCAAACTTCACGTCCTCATTTGCAAAGAAAGAAACGAATGCGCTGTTTGCATATACGGTACAATGCTTTACAGCCGGCATATACGCTCCAGATGCCTTTATTATATCATATATCTCGTCAAGAGTAAACCTCGGAAATGCGCAAATTATATTTTTTCTGCCGTATTTGTCGATATTTGAAGCTATCATTGCCTTGCCGTCGTCATAACGCTTTATAACCTCGCAGTTATTATTTTCCGATATGCAAATCAATGGGAAATCTATTTCGTTTCCGTTGTTAAGCTTGTCGGTATTTCCGATGTAATCCTCTACATCAAAGCCTGTAAGTGCCTTAACACCCGCAAAGCCGTGCTCGGTTCCCAAATAACCTGCCGCATGATTCCATACGAAAACAGTATCCTTTGAAAAACCGTTATGTATGATATCCTCAAGCTTGGAATCCGTTTTAAAGCAGTTCAGGAAGAATACTGTTTTAAAGCCGGAAAGGTCCATATCGTAAAGGTCGCTTTTGCGGGCAATCATCACCGGAGCACCGCACATTTTTATGTTACTTGCGAAATCCTTTATGAATTTTTCATGATAGGTAAAGCTCGGAGTGGCATAGTGCATGCTCTCCTCATCGATTACCGCCAGCACTTCGCAGGTATTGTTGTTTTTTTCAGAATTTATCTTCTGAGCCAGAACATTTAAGTCTGATACGAAGCTCATTATCTCGTCGCTGTCAAAGCATCCCTCACCGAGGTCCATCCACCAGTAGCCCTGATTAAATGCCAGGTTCTTTGAAAGCTCTCTTAGCAGCACGGTCTTTGTTTCCTCAAAGTTCTGTGCTTTTTCAGGGTCTGACTGTCTGAAGTGCAGGTGTGTAAGGTTATCTATCTCATCTATGTACAGCATTTTTCTGCTTATGGAATTGCACGGTGCCTGCTCCAGACCCGGTCCGAAAGGACCGCATTTGTAGTAGCCCTTCGGCGAAGCAAGAAAATCTATATATTTACTTTCTATCGCCTTGTCTATCGCCAGGTGACCCGAATTTGAGCAGTTCGGCTGTCCCAAAATGTATCCGTAGAATATTCCGGTGACATAGTCCGGATTAGCTTCCTTAACGATTTTACAAAAGTGCTCGCAAGCCTTAATATTTGCCTCGGACAAGAATTTTGAGTAGCTCTCGCACTCGGGATGTCCTGTTCTGAAAAATTCGGCAGTATTCGCTTTTTCACCGTACATCAGCTCCGCGTCGGGCACAGCATAGCCGACACCGCAGATGTTCTTACTGTAATTTTCAAAGTTTTCGGAGGCATGTATGCCGTAGTCGCCATGACGGCGTGCCTCTCTGTTCCACGACCCGCTCATGGCGGTTTCGCCGCAGTTTCCGTATGCTATATGAAATCCTATTATCCTGTCGGCATACGGTTTGGTATTAATATGCTCTATGAGCTTTTTAAGTGCATTTCCGGCATCCTCAAGCCACTTCTGCGAAGAAAAGCTCTGCATGCCGATTATTCCGCCAACATTCGGACGGTCATAGGATATGCTGGAGCCGTTGGCATTGTAAGCCTCACAGTCATAGCCCAATATATCCTGCTTCAAGGTATCCACAGTACCGCGGATGCCCTCCTCATCACGGGGACCGTCAAAATAAACCAGTACATCCTTGGGATTTTCCTTACACCAATCTATCGGAACAGTCACCTTAACGCGCGGCAAATAATAAAAATCATCACCGATATCCATTATGGCATCAAGAACTCTGTCGACATCGGTATAGTCGTATTCACCGACGCCCATCCAGCCGTTCGGCAATACCGAAGAATGTACCTTAACGCCTATATCATAAAAGGATTTATGAAAATATCTGTATCTGTCAAAATCGCGGCTGAACAAAAGCCAGCGGCCTTCTTCGTCCTTTACCGGAGGGTCATACCCTATTCCGAGACGCGACCAGAAAACAGGAGTGTTTCTCAAAAGCTCCATACGTTCGTTGTATTTCATCTGTATGCTCCCTTCATACTGCAATGTACAGGTACGTCAGAACGCACCTGTACATGTAGAATCAATTACTTATATATTATGCATGTACCCGGATATGCCGCATCCTCAGATACGAACATATGCGAGCAATCGCTTCCGCCGGAAAGATAATCAATGATATCTGCAACCGTAGCTGCTGTTACAGTTTCGTGTTCAGGGTCGTAAATATATTTTTTATATTTATCGAGGTTTCTGCTTTCAAGCATTTCGGTTATTTCCTCTGTAGGTTTGGTTAAAGCCATTGATACAAAGGTACCGCGTTTCTCATATGCATAGCAGTTTATAATTCTGTGTGCGCCCGAGAATCCTGTTGACGGATTTTTTTCGGAGAAGAACTTATCCTCACTGTAATCGTAGATAACATTTATACTGTCAATCTCCGTCGAAGTCTTCATTGACTTACAGATTATATCACCGGGTTCCAAGTTATGCTTTTTATATACCTTTTCGTCCATATAGTACTCTGCAAGTGCAGTGTATCCCGCAGCTTCGATTTTATATTTATCGTCACCGTTTTCATCTACGGTTTTGGACACACTCTGTATAACATACATTTCCGACTGACGCATTGAGTTTGACGTTATATCCTCAAGCATCATAGCGTAAGCGCTGAACGGATTATCTGTAATATACACATCTAAGTTATAGAATTTATCTTCAGTGAATTTCCTTACATCAGCTGCGTAATCGTCATCAGTTGCCGTAGCATCCTTCGGAATTGAGAATGTCCTTGTAGAGCTTCCGATGTTATAGAATCCGCCGAATGACTGAACACCTGTACGCCATCTCTGTGCTTCGTCGGTTGAGCTCAAAACCCTGGTAAGTGTGGAATCATCTTCATATTGTGATTTATACGCAGTATCTATGAAGCTTATTTCCTCAGACTGATTAAGTTTATATCTTATAACTTCTCTCGTTACCGCTCTTCCGTTTGGTGAGAACCAGTTCACAACGTCCTTGGCATCGACAGTCTGTCCGTCAAGTTCAACCTTCTTTGCAAGCTTGGGAGTTACCATCTGACCGTTTTGATTGAATATTTTAAGCTGATAGTCGGTTGAAAGATTTCCGAAATTCTTAGCGTCGACAATAACGCCGGCAAGAGTATTTATATCGGAAAGCATATCAGCCTTCGCGGCGATGATTTCACCGTCAAGGTTAAGCATGAAGGTCGCACTCGTTCCCAGCGATACACTAATAAGCTCGCCGCCCTGTCTGAAATCGGCAGATACATCATAATTGACTCCGCCTATAGTAAGAACCTTGTTGCCGCTTCCTTTGTTTGATTCACCCTCTACGGTGCCGCTTACTGTATCCTGAGATACTACAATCTTCACAAGCTTTCTGCCGGTATAACCTGTAGGCTTGTTATAATATGCGGACACAATACTCCAGTCAGATATACTGTCAGCATTCATAGCTGCACCGTCTTTTGCCATAATAACCACAGTGTTCATAAAGTTAGAATGATTTACACTGATCGCATTTCCGTTTTTAACCGATATAAGCTCGGCTGTCGGAACATAACCCGAACTTACATCTGTAACCGCAGTAATTATATTTACAACCTCATAGCGTTTGTCACTGTCGTTATCAATAAGTACGATTTTACCGTTTGTGATGTCAAACACCTTGTTTGAATATACTTCACTTACGACACCGTTGTAAAGAATAACCGGATTGGTTTCAAACTTATATTCCTTCTGCTTAGAGGAATCGTCCTTATATGCCTTTACGTACATATCGTCAAGAACAGTTTTGTTATTCATGATGTTATCATAGGTTACTTCCTCATATCCGCCGTCGGGCTCGATGTAAAGGAGCTCAGCGTTGTCATTGAGGTCAACCTTTGAATAAGCTAATACCTTGCAGCCGAGAAGGTCGTTGCAGTCAATCGACGATTTGATTTTCTCGCCATCTACTGTTATGTGACCGTCTGCTGCAGGCTTTTTATTGTAAATATCTGTTACGTCGTTTGCCGAGAATATACCCTCGGTTTTCTTCATATCCATTCTTTCGAGAAGAGTTTCGCTTTTACCGTAGGTGATAGAACCGTCGGTAGAGATTTCATCGGCATCAACCACTTCTTCGTCAAGGATGCTGTAAATCATCTGCGACAATCCACCGATGTTGAGCTTAGCACTTGACGGAACACTCATTCTAACGGAACTAGCCGCTCTGTAGTAGCCGCCGGGATATCCGCCGAGAGCTTCAGCCTTCTGACCGTAGCCCATAATGCACACGAGCATTTTCACAGCGTTTTCTACGCTGAGCTCATCATTCGGGTAGAAATTACCGTCTGTGGAGCCCGAGATTATACCGAGCTTTGTAGCGGTATTTATGTTTGCCGCGTTTGAATCGGTGGAGGGTACATCAGCATATATCTGAGTAGCTTCACCGCTTCCGCTGTAGTTTAAAAGCTTAAACAATACAGGTAAAATTCCCGCTCTGGTTAATGTATCATCGTATTTTGCCGATTCACCTATAATGCCGAGAGCCTTAAGAACTGTCATTTCATAGCTGTCAGCGTTTTCAACTACAGGCTGTTCCTGCTCGGCGGTAGCTGCCGTATCAGCTGCTGCATCCGCAGCCTCATCGGCAAGGACAACCGGGCAGATTGATGATGCTGCCAAAACCGCAAGAATAAGAAATAATGAGATTATTTTTCTTTTCATATTATTTGCCCTCCTTTAAAGTCTTGACATAGCACGATATATTACAACCGCTGCCTGTGCTCTTGTACTTAATTCTGCCGGGCGGAAGCTTCCGTCCTCCATACCGGTTATAATTCCGGCACTCTGCAATGCCTTGACGGCATCAAGTGCGTATTCGGAAACAGCCGCTTCATCAGTAAATTCTGCGCTGTCGCCTGCTGCGATAGGTTTGCCCAGAACTGTAAATACTCTGGATATTAGTGCTGCCATTTCCTCACGTGTGATGTTATCGCCGGCACCGAACACTGTTTCACTCTTTCCGCTTGTAATGCCGAGCTTGTATGCTGCCGACACATAAGGAGCGTACCATGCATCTGCGGGTACATCCTCAAACGGAACAACCTCAGCCGATGCCTCAAATCCGAAAGCGGTTATAAGCATCTTTAAAAATTCCTCACGTGTAACGCTGTCATTCGGTCTGAACAAACCGTTTCCGTCACCGGATACGATACCTTTTTCGCTGAGCTTGTTTATAGCCTCCTGAGCCCATGCTACAGAAGCCAAATCATTAAACGCACCGTTTGTGGTGTTTGTTCCTGTAGAAGGAGCTACCGTAAATGAACCGCCGGATGATGAGGAAGAACCCTTTGAGGAGTTGCCGCCAACACCGCCGTCGTTGTCATCATCAGCCTTTGCTGCTGCGATACCGTCGTTTATAGCCTTCTTGATGTCCGCACTTGCGGTGAAGTTTTTGTCTATAAGGTATCTGTTTACGATACTCTTGTTGGAATTATTGTAATCATCTGCCTTAACTCCGAGATAATCGGCATAATCATTTACAAAACCGCTTATCTTCTCACCGTCGTCGGTACCATTAAAGAGAGTGAGGACTGATATTTCATTAAATTCCAAAAGTGCCTCGGAAGCCTTGGTATACTGCTTCTTTGAGGTCTGATATGCTGTAAGAACTGCTTGCTTGTTATCGATGTAGCTCTGTGTTTCCTTTTTCTCGGAAAAATCATGCAGCGAAGCCACAGCATCGCCGATGCTGTCTGCATCTGCATTGTTAAGCTTGTGTGTAACTATAGCATCGGCATAAGCCTTTTCTATAGCAGCTACCGAAGTAAACTGTCGATGACCTGCAAGCAATGTGTTTACTTCTGCGGTATTTGCCTTATAGTATGCATCCTGCGGGTCAATAGAGCTGAGCATGAACTTATCATCGCTCGTATACTCTGCTATGAGAGCCGCATAATCCGCATCGTCGGCATTGAATTTGTCGAGCATTGTCTGCAAGCCCGTATCTGCCGGATAATAGAATTTCTCATGTTCCTTTGTCGGTGCTTTCATATCGCCGGTGTATACCCATATCGAGTACATACCCTCATCTGCGCTTGAAGGCATACCGAATTTGAAGTTGCCGTCTTTTCCGCCGTCAATTGTCATGCTGTCCGCAAAAATCACCAAATCGTTGAAATTTGCTTCCGTTATATCGGAAGGCTTTACGCCGTCTTTTAAGCAAATAACGTTAATCGGCATTGCTTCCGAAATCTGCGATTTGTAATTAAATGTGTACGTTTTGCTTGACGCGTCGTATTTTGCGAATGCAGACGCTGATGAAAGCATCATCATTGCCGCAAGCGCCGAAGCAATCTGTTTGTTTAAACGCATTTGTATCTCCTCTTTTCTATGTTATTTAGTGCCGAAGCCTATATCTGTCTGATAGTATATCGAATCTGCTTTATACTTCGAGAACTTGATATTGTTTTTCTTAATTCTATCGCCCTGTACCAAGGTTGAAAGAGCTTTGCTGTAGGAAGCTTTATGCACACCGTTTTCATCATACAGATGGAAGTACACAGTATAGTCACTTAATGTAACGTTTAACGTATCATTAACTTCCCAGTATATTTTGTTGCTGTCGCCTCCGACATTCCATGTACCGTTCGCATACAGTTTGTCACTATATCGTGCCTGTAAAGCTCTCTTTCCGGTTCCATCCGGGGTCTTAGTGAAAACAATCGCAAGTGTCGGTGCAATATCAGTGTCATTCGGGTTTGAAAGTGTCACATTCAGATTAGCTGTCGGATCTCCGTTAATATTTATTTTCATTGAAATCTCACTTTTTTCAGCGTTGAATACCTTTTCTTTATCAGCGAGATTATATAAAGTCGGTCTTAACTTAATCGAACTTGTATCATACTCCGTTACAAAGCTTATGTCACCGAAGGGTGTATATACTGTGTATCCGGTAGCGCAATCAAGCACATCTTCAAATTCAAGCTCATATTCGCTGTCGCTTCCGGTGAGTGTATATCCGGTCAAGCTCTCACCCTTTGAGCTTATCACAGAAATATCGTCAGCTGTTAAAGCAGCTCCACCCGTAAAAGTGATGGGAATTGCCCTGTCTATCGGAACACCGCCCATATTATTCATAGGACTTGAAACACTTTCCTCATCGCTCACAGCTTTAAGAGTATATGTCTCACACAACGGGGTAATGTCGTTAAAGTTATCCACAAGTATTACCTTGTATGCAGAATTTGCCTTAAAGCTCACTTTGTTCTCTTCGCCGACATTTATTTTCCGTACGGAATTAAGTGTTTTAAAATCTGAGCTGTACTCCGCCAAAACGGCTTCGGTATCTCCTATCAGATCGCTGGTGATTCTTACAAAGGCATCGCCGGCCGAAGCGTAGTTAAGCGGAAGCTCGAATTTGTCTGTTTTTCTGTAAACATCAATGCTGTAGTTCTCAAACGGTACATAGCATACCGTTATTGAATTCGGTGCCAAAGTTACCGTATCGGCGTACTGAGTATCATTAAACACCGTCGGTACAGGTACATTTTCGGGAACACTGGTATATTTAGCGGTTCCTCTTAAAAAATGTTCTCCTGCGACATTGTCCGACGTATACTGCCAGCTTTTCTTTAGCTGCTGTCCGTCAAGGGAAACATTGCACTCCCTTTCGTCGCGGTTTATAAACACTGCGTAGCGTGCATTGTTTCCTATGCCAAACACATATCCCTCCTGGGATAATATCGGCACATTACCAACAACAGTCAATTCCTTCTTAAGCTCCGTTCTGCCCTCTGCACCAAGCAGTGAAACAGTGTTGCACTCATCCATTATATCGCTGAGCTTTTTAAACGGATAGTAGTTCGGCAATTTATTCATTCCCTGAACCATGCCGAAGCCTTCAGCATCATTCGGTGTATGATAATGAGCGAATTTTATGCTGTCTTCTACAAGATACTCCAAGAACTTATCAATGTTTCCGATTGCCGCAGCGACGGTTTTGGAATTTTGCAAACGTGCCATTTCCTCCGCATTGCCTCTGGCATTAAACATAGCAAAATCCATGTGACCAAACTCTGTAACCCATAGTTCCTTACCCGGGAATTTAATTTTCAAATCCTTAATGGTTGCGGAATTGTTGCGGTTACTGGTATGTATACGGCGCATATATGAACTGTCCGATATGCCGTCGTATTTCCACATTGAACTGTACAAATGCGGTACTATGGCATCAAAGTAATCTGAAATCTTAGCTATATTATTATCATACCATTCACCGTTTTTAAGCTCACCGTATACAGGAATTCCCACATGTACATTATCGCCGAAGGCTTTAACCTTGGGATAAAGCCCCTTGCACTTTTCAAGATATTCTTCCCTGAATGTTTCATCCGCACAATGACTATACATTTCATTACCGAATTCGAAGTAAACATCACTTTGATGTCCTTTGAGTTCATCATAAATCGCTTTTGCCTGTTCTTCAAGAGTTTCCACACTATCAGTCTTTTTAAATCTACTCAAAATCACAACAATTGTCATGTTGTTCCTTTTAATCGGTGTGAGAAAATCCTTGGCATATTTAACGTAATCCGTAACCGTATCGTCGGGATTGAATGCCACACGTGCAGAACCGAACTTTATGTTTTCTTCAATAAACTGCTGTGTCTCGGAATATGCCGTATTTGACATTAAATGCTCACCGAGGCAATTCCTGTCTATATACTTCAACGGACTGTCCTGCTTAAAGTATGTCCGCGATGCTTCCAAGGTCGGTTTATTTATAACATTAAGAGTTGAACTCTGAATCACCGTACCGTCAGCTTGGCAAACTTTAATCGTGGCTGTTCCGGTCTTAAGCGTATGCACGGAACGAGTTCTGTCGACAGTACCGATTATCTCGGCAACCGTAGGGTCTGAACATTCCCAGTAAACACCTTCTACATCTATTGCAGCATCACATGAAATTCCATATGTGTCACCGAGATAAACCGTTATACTTGTCGGGTCTATTGCCGATGCCGGCAAAGCCGACATCAGCACAATCAGTACAGTTAAAATTAATGTAACTGTTTTTTTCATTTATACACCTCTGTTAATTATACAGCTTAGCTATTTCATCGAAATAGAACTGTGTATTTTTGTCAAACGGGAGAGTCTCTCTTCCCACAAATATATATCCTCTGTCATCCCAGTATACATATTTTCCGAGAGCCTCTGCGAGTGCTCTGAGCGGAAGAAGTGTTCTGCCGTCCTTCTCGTAAGCCGGAACATCAAATTCCTTGGCTTCGCCGTTCACAGTGTATGCAGTCTGACCGAGTGTGAGCTTAACCTCTACGGCCTTGTTCTTAACAGTTATCTCCTGTGTGGCATCGTCATATGCTACATCACAGCCGAGGCTCTCTGCCACGAATCTGAGCGGGAGGAGGGTTCTGTCGTTTTCCACAATCGGTGTAACTGACGGATTTTCGTCCACAACGGTTTTGGTATTATCAACATATGCTGTAGAATTGCCTACATTGAGTATCACACCGTCTGTGAATACGTTCTCGGCTGATACACACACCTTGCTTGCGGTGGACTCGTGAACTGCCGGAGTACCGTTTACATCCGCAAACATAAGTGTATACGGAGGAATCTCTATCTCCTCTGCGAACTGTGCACCCTCGTGCTTATTTGCCGGTTTGGTGTAAACATCCGCATTTCTGTATGTAATGGTTGACTGCGACCATGAATCCCACGATTCATTTTTGAGCCATTCCGGCATAATCTCGTCAAAACTTCCGCCGTATGACCAGTTCGGCTTAAGTGTAGCACCTTCAAGCTTAACCTTCTGAGGAACATCTGTCTGGTTAAAGAATGCCATTTCCTTTATACCGTTTTCATCGCCGAAGCCGTGAGCTTCTACGTTTGCGATAGCGACAAAGTTTTTCTTACCTGTCGTTCTGAAAGGTATGAACGTGGTATCATAATCCATGTTAAGTGCATTCACGCCGTAATACTTTCCGCCATTTTCAGATGCGGAGGAGAGCTTTTTAAATATGATTTCGTTCGGAACCTCATATCCTCTTTCGAGGTCTTCACTCTCTAAGATATTGAAGCCGTCCACACCGATAAACGCATGTAAATCAGCTACCTTAGCCTTGCCCATACGCATAACATTCAAGTAGAATTTAGCATTTGTCAAAGCTGCAAACGGATACTTCTGATAATTGTACTTAAGTTTCTCTGCCGACTTTCCGGAAGCAGGACCCCAATAAATAAGAGCTTCGAGGTTTCCGCTTTCTGTGTAATAGAAGTCGGTGTCAAGACCGTAGAACACGCTTTCATAGTATCTGTACATAGCATTTTCTTCCAAAAGTGCCAGTCTGGAGCGAATATTGTTCTTACCTGTCATACCGTTCCAGTGTGAACCGCCCGGATAGTACGGGTGAATCGCTACCGCATCAACGTATCCTTCTGCGAGGAGCTCGTCGCGAACTGCTTCATCCCAGTATGCTATTCTTCCCGCCTGTGTATACGCCGGGTCACCCGAATCCTCGGTTCTGAGATTTTCAGGGTCTGCTACCAGCTCGTACATCTCTCCGGGAGAGTAACCGCATGCTATAAGTGTCACGCCCGGAGCCACTTTTCTAAGCTCGGGTGACAGTTTCTTTATAAATTCCATGTAATCGCGGTGAGTCGGGAATAATGTATTCTGACTCTGAGAATACATCTCGTTGAACAGCTCCAGATAGAGCGGACCTGCTTTGTACTTCTCATTGAGGTCCTTTACGAATGCAGTAATGTCCTTTATGTTCTGGTCGTAATTTTCCGGACCTGTAATCATCTTTGACCAAAGACTGAATATCATGGGCTTACCGGAAGAATTTGAAGCGACCACCATAGCATCTGCGACGGTTTCGCCCTTGGAAGCATCGTACATCTTATCCGTGATGAAGCCGTTTGACGTTCTTCCGGACTGGATGCCTGCCTGCTCCATAAGCTTTCCGGTATTTTCCTTTGTGGCATAGTCACCCATCAAGTGTGCACCCATTATCATCGGGCTTATTTCCTGTGTCTTGCCCGTCTGATAGAAGGTGTATGTGTTCTGGGGAGTTTTATCCAGTTCCTCTGTCGGGATTACCTTTATGGTAATCTCCGCCTTCGCATCACTGAAACGTGATGCTGCTGTCACTACCGTTTCACCGGGTTTAAGTGCGGTGATGGTAGCAGTTTCTTCATTTTTACTGGTGTTCCAAACCTCGACAACATCTGCCGGCTGTGAGCTCCAGTTTAAACCCTTAAGAGTGGTTCCGCTCGGAAAATACGTTCTCAAGTCGCATCTTTCGCCGACACCGAGAATTATGTTTTTCTTATCGTACTGTACACTGCCCTTGGGGACAAACGCCGAAGCCTCTACGTCATAGTTAAAGCTCAATGTCTTAGGTGGTATTGCAACCTTTGTAAACACACATTCAACATTCTTGCCGTTTTTATCCTTAACGTAAATCTTAGCCGAGCCTGACTTGTGAGCAGTGAGTGTACCGTCAGCATCTACAGATACGTACTCCGGCTTATCACTTTCAAAGGTGCAGCCTGCAGCACCGGAGCCTGTAAGAACGATTTTGTCCTTGGTATCAAGGTCAAGATACTTAATCTTCTTATCTACGACAACGTTGCCGCCATTTGATACTATCTTTACATTATCCATTTCATATGACATGGTTGAGCACTGTATATTGAGCTTTGACGGAAATGTGCTCATATTGTTATATACACCTATATCGGTATAGGATGCCGCATCGGCTTCCTTGTAGTACATAGCTGTGTAGTTCGCACCTATAACTGCTTTAATTCTGTAGGTTACGCCTGTATCAAGCTTAGCCTTGCCGACACCTGTTTCCGATCTGCCGTTGTATGCGTGGCATGTACCGAGTCCGACTCTGAAAAATATCATCGAACCGCCGCAGTTTATAGCCACCCAGTCATTTGAGTAGTCGTCCACACCGCCGAGAATCTTGACGTCAAATTCCAAAGTGTACGGATTGAACATCTGAAATTCACTGTCGCCGAGGTGTGCCCATTGTGTACCGGTAGTGCTAAGTGTTACCTTGTCATTTCCCCACTTACATCCCTGCAGATACCAGCCGATGGCCTCCTTTGAGAAATCATCCTCAAAGAGTATGTGCTCATCGGCTGCCGCAGCAGAGAGAGGAGCAATGCAAAGAGTACCTAAAACAAGTATAAATGAAATTGCAAGTGATATTATTCTTTTCATGCTTCTTCTCCTTTTCGATTACACGAACAATTTTTCTATCTCATCAAAATAGAGCGGTGTATCTACATTGAATGTATTTGTAGGTCTTCCTACAAATATATATCCTCTGTCATCCCAGTATACGCTTCTGCCGAGAGCCTCTGCGAGTGCTCTGAGCGGGAGAAGTGTTCTGCCGTCCTTTTCGTAAGCCGGAACGTCAAATTCCTTAGCTTCACCGTTTACGGTGTATGCTGTCTGACCGAGTGTAAGCTTAATCTCTTTGGCAGCGTTTTTAACTGTAATCTCCTGTGTAGCATCATCAAATGCCACATCACAGCCGAGGCTTTCTGCCACGAATCTGAGCGGGAGGAGAGTTCTGTCATTTTCTACAATCGGTGTAACTGCCGGGTTTTCGTCAACTACAGTCTTTCTGTTGTCAACGTATGCTGTGGAGTTACCTACATTGAGAACTACGCTGTCACGCATGCAGTATTCAAGAGATCTGTTAATCTTGTCACCGGTGGATTCGTATGCCTTAGGTGTGCCTTCCACATCTGCAAAGAGGATGGTGTAAGGCGGAATCTCTATCTCTTCTGCGAACTGTGCACCCTCGTGCTTATTTGCATCTCTGGTGTATACTTCAGCGTTTTTGTAATCTTTAATTAAAGTGTACTTTGAACCCCAGGATTCATTTTTGAGCCATTCGGGCATTACTTCGTCGAATTCGCCGCCGTAAGACCAGTTCGGCTTAAGTGTAGCGCCTTCAAGCTTAACCTTCTGAGGAACATCAGTCTGGTTAAAGAATGCTATTTCATTGATGTTGCTTTCATCACCGAAAGCATATGCTTCTACATTTGCTATTGAAACCCAGTTATGTGAACCTGTGTTTCTGAAAGGTGTGAAGCTGGTGTCATAGTCCATGTTAAGAGAGTTCATACCATAGAAGGTACTGTGCTTCTTAGCGGTAGCACCCAGCTTTTTAAATATTACTTCGTTCGGAATCAAGTAACCGCGGTCGTCTTTGAGTTCCTCTACTATACCCCAGCCATCATTTCCGAGCAATGCATGGAAGTTAGCTGCCTCTACGTTACCTTGCTTCATGTACTGCAGATAGCATCTCATGGTGAAGAGTGCTGTAAGCGGGTATTTCTGATAGTTGTACTTAATCCATTCTGTTGCCGGGCTTGCTGCAAGACCCCAAGCTGTCAGAATCTCCAAAGTACCGCACTCTGTATAGTAGAACTCGGTATCCTTACCGAAGAACATTGAGTTGTAGCAGTCGTTCTGGAATGCTTCTTCCACAAGTGCAAGTCTTGCACGGATATTGTTTCTGCCGCTCATGCCGTTCCAGTGAGAACCACCAACGTAGTACGGGTGAACCGTAACTGCATCTGCATAGCCTTTATTTATAAGTTCGTCACGAACCATCTCATCCCACAATGTGATTCTGGCTGTTTCGGTATAAGCCGGGTCACCGAGGTATTCCTGACGGTCACCGTTCGGAGCGAGTGTATACTCCATAGCGTTTGCAGGGCCGTATGCTGAAACCATGTACTTCGCATCCGGAGCTATAGTCTTAAGCTCAGTTATGAGGCGCTGGCACATGTCTACATAGTCCTCAACCGTCGGGAACCAGTTTTTCTTACTTAAACCGTACATTTCGTTGAACAGCTCGATGTAGAGCTTGTCGCCCCTGTAGCTGTCTTTAAAGTCCTGTACCATTTTTTTGATTTTAGCTATATCTTCGTCATAGTGTTCCGGGTCTGTTACCATGTTTGAACCTATGCACAATATAATCGGTATGCCCGAAGCGTTTGATGCTTTCGTAAGCACGCTTCCGACTGTTTCGCCGTCGCCGACCATGCTGTCGTTTATAAAACCGCTCGATGTTCTCATAGAACCTAAGTTAAGGTCATTTAATGTACCTGCGATTTCTTCCATCGTAGGGTTGGCACCCTGAACATGTGCACCTACCAGCATAGGGCTGATGCTGTCCTTCTGACCTGACGGATAGAAGGTGTATGTGCCCTGAGGAGTTTTATCGAGGTCTTCCTTAGGGATAACCTGGACTGTAAGCTGAGCCTTAACATCACTGTACTTCGACTGTGCTGTTACCACTGTTTCACCTACATTAAGAGCGGTGATGGTACCTGTTATACCGGAAGCGGTAGCAAGGTAAATATCCACGATACCGTCCTTATCAGCAGACCAATTCACACCTTTAAGTGTAGTGTCACTTGGCATATATGTTCTAAGGTCACAGCGCTCACCTACGCCGAGGACGAGCTTGTCAGCGTTATACTGTACACTGCCCTCTTTGGCAAAAGCTGAGGTCTTCGGGTTATAGTTAAAGCTTATCGATTCCGGCGGAATAGCTACCTTAGCGAATACGCTTTCAACTATATCTCCTGCCGCATTTTTAATATTGATGGTACTTGAACCTACTTTAAGAGCCTTAAGTGTACCGTCTGCCGATACTGTAACTGCTTCAGGGTCTGAGCTTTCAAAAGTGCAGCCTGCCGCAGCCGAACCGCTGAGTGTTATCTTCTCAGTCTTATCAAGTGTGAGGTACTTAACTTTTGCATCCGGAACTACATCTCCGCCGTTTGAAGTGATAACGAAGTTATCCACTTCAAACGTGGTGTATGCCGCATGAAGGTCAAATACTGACGGCAGAGCATTCGGCATCTGAGTTGCGCCGATGTCCTTATAGGAGCCGCCCTCTTCCTTGTACTGTATGGCAACCGCATTTTGAGTTACCATTACTTTAAATCTGTAGTTCTTGCCTTTTTCAATCGGGGCACTTCCCAGAAGCCCGTCGGCTGTGCCCTTACGTACATAGCATGTACCTGCGGAAAGCTTAAAGTAAATCTTAACATTACCTGCATCGAATGCAATCCATGTCCATTCCGGCTTCGTAATGTCGCCTGTGAGCTTTACGTCAAACTCAGCAGTATACGGATTGTAGAACTTAAAGCTGTAATCGCCGATATAAGCATATCCCCATCCACCTGAGGTCATGTTTAATTTATTGTCCATCCAGAGCGGACCGTCTTTAATTTTCCAGCCTGCCGCTTCCATGGAGAAGTCATCTTCGAATATTACCTTGTTATCAGCCGCATATGCGATGGGAGCTACACAAAATGTGCTTAAAATCATTACCATGCAAAGTAATGAAACCAATACTCTTTTCATATTCTGTCTCCTTTCCGATTAATCAATAATCTGAACCGCTGCAACCGGGAACGGAGTTGTAAGCGAAGGTAATACAAATACTTTTACGAGGTAATCACCGCTCGGAACCGTGAATGCATCATTAATTGTTACATCCTTAACCTCTCCATCTGCGAAAGTGTCAAGTGTTTTAACATAGGATTTTTCAAGTGTAACGGCACCGTTTACTTCCTTATAAAGGAATACTACCACTGCCGGAGCCGGATAAAGTGATATATCCTCTGCCTTAAGCTTCATCTTTAAACCGAAGCTGCCCGGCTTCAATTCTGTAACGGTCTCACCGCCTACAGTATATACGATGTCAGCTGCTGTGTAGAAACTCTCTGCCGCTGCGGTATCAAGCTGAATACTCTGAACATTCATTCCGAGCTTGTTCTTAAAGCCGGAGATATCTATGGTGTAACGTGTGCAGGGGTCAAGGTCGTCTTTAAGTGTGAGCTCTACAGTTTTACCGTCTACTGTTGCATCAGCTTCGACAGTATTACCATCAGCTGAGGTAAGCTTCGCTGTGCTCGGATATAATGTGATTTCATTCGAGAATTCAAGAACTATTTTTCCGTCCTTTTTGCTGTCGGATTTTTCAATCTGCACTGTCATAGCCTCGCTGTAACCCAGACCCAAATTAACCATGGATGTATTTGTCAATTTAATGGTGTCTACTCTATAGTCGTATTCAGAGAATTTTATCTTATCGAAGTCTGCCGAACGCTTAGCAAGCTTCGTGTTTCCATTCTCGTCAACATAGTAAATATACATCGTCGCATTACTGTAGGTTATCATGTATACGCCGGTGGTTTTTGCATTTACGAGGTTAACCGTACCGCTGGCCGATTTTCCATCCTTTATTGCGGTAAGATTTACAGTGTTCGGACCTGTTTTCGAATATCCGAATCCTAAATGAAGCTCAATATTGTTCGTCTTGTCTTTAAGCTGGAAACCACAGCTCGAACCACCTGCTGATATGGCAGGCTTACAGTTCAACTCAAAGGTAAATACCGGTGTCGCTACATCAAGTGCTGTGTCCACATCTTTTGAATATTTCACGGACGTAGATGCAGTATTAAATGCTGTGACAAATTTGATTTCCTCGTCCTTAACCTTCACGGTGTACGCTTCAGCATGCGAAAGTCCGTCCATGAAGTCTAACGAATATTTTTTTCCGCTTCCTGTAAGCTCAAAGTCTACCGACGGTGTAACCTTGATGTCAGCCTTTGTAAGCTCTGTATCTTCAGCGAAGGTAAGCGGGATAGCCGCATCTACCGGCACACCGTATGCACCGTCAAATTCACTGATGCTGGTTCCGGTTTCAGTGCCGGGTTCCGATGGTGTCGGAGGTGTCGGAGGAGTTACGTTGTCCTCGTGTTTAGCGAAGGTAAAGTTTACCCACGTGGTATTATTAACTACCCAGTTGTCAGCTTTAAAACCTTTTTTCTTGAAATTACCATCATCAAAATCCAGTTTCAAAGTAGCATGCAATGCCTTGTCGTCTGCGGCGTTACCGAACACATACAAAACATTGTTTTTCAGTGTAATCAAAAATTTCTTATCATTTGTCAATCCTTTAAGATTTCCGTTTACTTTTAATGCAGCCGATGTCCAAGCGCCGTTGTCATGGTCTTTGTCCCTGTAGTCAAGTGTTATACTTCCTCCGCCGTTTCTCTTGTAAGACAAATTAATTCTAAATGCCATATCTCGCACACTGTCGGATATTGTCAAATTTGCATTATAGTCGTTTCCGGCGTTATTATCAAATATCGGCTGAGCATCGATTCCGATAGTAAATTCATCCATCGCAGGATCAAAGGTATTTGTTGCGCCGTTTCCGTAGGAACCTTTACTATAGGTCGTAGCGGAAGCTGTGTTATACTGAGTTGTGTACGAAACTGAACCCTTATCTGCTACAGATATGGTGTACTCTGTTTCATATGCCATATTAGTGCTGAATTTAACCGCATAATCCTTGCCGCTGCCGCTAAGCTCAAAGCCGAGTGCCGGTGTTACGGTTATGTCACTCTTATTAAGTACTGTATTTTCATCGAAGGTAAGCGGGATAGCCGCATCTATCGGCACACCGTATGCACCGTCAAATTCGCTGATGCTTGTTCCGGTTTCAGTGCCGGGTTCCGATGGTGTCGGAGGAGTTACTTTATCCTCGTGTGCACCGAAATAAATCTTCATCTTTGTGGTATTGCCTGTTGTGTAAGTATCGGGCACGAAGCCTAATTCTTCAAATTTAATATTAAGAAAGTTAGTGCTCTGAGTTTTAAAAGTTACTGTATCGTCAGTCGAGTTTGTGGTATATACATAAAGCATGTAGTCCTTATGAGTTATGTATATCTTGTCAAGGTCAGATGCCGCTACATTAATCAACTCAGCAGGACCTGCCTTCTGCTCGCCGTTCTGCATACCGATAATGGTCATTGTAACCTTAGAAGGGTTATTATCTGCATCATATGTATACTTAAGTTCGAATTTTGTCTCCAAATTACGCTGTGAATCCTTGAATCCGAGTGATGAGAAAGTACCCTTGTTTACCAGTACATCGCTTACATCCACCATAGTGGTGAAGTCTGCTGCTGCCTTCGGGAAAGCGACACTCTCATTATATGCGTATGAAATCTGATTTGAAGCCTCGTACTGTGTGGTGAACTTGAAGGCTTCACTGCCCTTAACCGACACAGTATACTGTGTTTGATAATCCAAATCATCTGTAAAGCTCAAGCTGTAGTCGGTATCGCTGCCTTTGAGTGTGAAGTCAACAGCCGGTGAAATGGTTACATCTGATTTTGTCAATGCAGCGGATTCAGAAAGCTTGAAAGTTACAGCCGCATTAACCGGTACACCGTATGCATCCTCGAACGAGCTGCTTACAGTGAGGTCAGACGGAACGTCCGGAACATCTGCCATAGTACCGAAACCGAATGTAGAAGCACCTGTATCTGTTATCTTCCAAGTATCAGCCTTAAAGCCTGCATTTGCGAAGTCAACTGTCGAGAATTTCAAATCTCTCTTTGCGCACTTGGTAATGCCTGTATCGACGTCTGTCCAGTAGAAGTAGAGAACATTGTTTTTAATCGACATGAGATACTTGTGGTCGCTGTTCATATTCTTCGGTGCTGTAGGACCTGCATCACCGTAAAATTCGTTTGCCGGACCTGCATTGTTCTTGCCATTGGCTACGTCAGTGTAGAAAAGCTCTATTTTCTGATCACCGCTTGCATCTGAGTTGCTGTTGTAAATTTTAACAGCGAAACCAATCTGCTTTGTGGAGTCGGATATATTTAATGTTGAATATGATCCGCCCAGGTTGTATGCATTGCTTACGTCGATGTAAGCTGTGAAGTCATTTGTTTTCTCAGCAAAGGTTCTTGCTTCACCCTTTGTGTATGCTCCCTGAGCATAAGTTTCTGTAATCTCATACTGTGTGGTGAACTTGAAGGCTTCACTGTCCTTAACCGACACAGCATACTGTGTCTGATAATCCAAATCATCTGTAAAGCTCAAGCTGTAGTCGGTATCGCTACCGTTAAGTGTGAAGTCAACAGCCGGTGAAATGGTTACATCTGATTTTGTCAATGCAGCGG
>CAYRGA010000003.1:12800-50755 GCA_964423705.1 uncultured Oscillospiraceae bacterium | reverse complement strand
ACGGCAACTTCGTTATTTGTTTTATCGGTTGCAACGCTTACGTTAATGCACTCATAATCTGCCAATCCGTTTTCATCATACGCTGCCAAAACGAGCTTATATTCGCCCGCCTTATCGGCATACACATTTACTTTGGTTGCATCTTCCGAAATCGTAAGCGAATAGTTTACCGGCTTGGATATAACCGTAATATCATCCGTCATGGGAATTTTTGCGGTAAACTTTATATCGTGGAAGAACCAATCGGTGCCGAGCGTTTTGGGAGCGGGAGTTGCCGTCAATCCCGAAGCGTTGGCAAATTTTAAATCTAAAACATTATCCTCGGCATCTATAAACTGTATTCCATAAACCCTCTTTGCGGAGTCCTCGGTAATCACGGGGAAATCATCGGCATCCTTTCCCGTAAGGGTTTGACCCCAAGTTCCGCAAATATCAGCAGCCAAGTATGTGTTAAGTTCTTCTGCGGTTTGCAAACAATATGCAGCCTTACCGCTTGCAAATTCATCTGCGGTTAATTTCAAAATAAGATCACTGTTGTTTTCTACCAAAGTAGTTCCCTCTTCGGCACATGTATCCAAGTAGCAACAACAATATGCGACGGTCGAATTATCTGCAGTTGCCACAATTCCGGCCGCACCATTGGGCGCGCTTAATTTTCCCGTGTTATAGCAGCCTGCCACCGCGCTATTATAAGAAGCAGCTACGCAAATTCCCGCCGCATATCCCATTTCGCTTTTTACATAACCGGTGTTATAAGAGTCCGAAACATATGCCTCCATCGCAAGTCCCGCTATTCCGCCGGAATACACTCCGTATACATAGCCGGAGTTTGAACAGTTATCAATTATTGAATATACCGCCATGCCGACTATGGAGCCGGTATAATTCACACCGGGCGAAGTTGCATGGAAATACGAGTCTTCGATATTGAGATTTTTTATTGTGGCAATTTGATCTGCGCTTGCCGATTTTCCCCCCGATGAATTGAGATCCATACAAACAAAGGCGAACATTCCCACAGCTGCGTCCGGAGACTTTACATAAAGGCCTTTTATGGTGTGACCGGCGCCGTCGAACACGCCTTTATAGCCTTTTGACAAATCATCTGTATATTCGCCGATAGGTGTCCAGGGTTTTATGGCACTTTCGGTTTTTGCCAAGGTGTTGTCTTTATTTAAAAGTTTTTCGTTTAATACAATGTCATTTTTAAGAACGGCGTTTGCGGAAAGGTCTTGCGGAATATCCGAAAGTTTTCCCGTTGTAAGGGCATTGAACCAAAAGAGCTCTTTCGCATTTGTGATTTGGTACGCGCCGTTTTCAAACTCCGGCTCTTCCATTTCCGGCACCCCGCACACGGTGCATATTTCGTTTGAGCCAATAACGTGCTCTTTTTTACCGGGATTTTCGGTATTGGTGTAAGTTATGCAACCGGTGGTAGCATACACCTTTTTGCCTCCGAAAACGGGGAATGAGTCTTCTGACAAATCCTGACCCCAAATTGAGCCGTCATAAGTTTCGCCGTAGACGGTATGGCCTCTTGCCAAAAGGTAGGCAACCTCGCCCGAGGCAAATTGTTCGGCGGTTTTTATTGTGCCTTGCGCCATAGAATTTAGGCAATAGCTGTTTAGTGCGAGCGTATAGCCACTTGATGAAAAGGCATTGCTTTTATCCGTCACGCAATCCATGTTCACGAGCGTGTAGCAATTTACAAATCCGGTTGCGCTGCCCGCCATTCCGCCGCAAACTTTACCTTTTACAATGCCCGAGGTAAAGCAGTTTTCAAATACCGCGCTATCGGCAGACCCCGCAATAGCTCCTACGTATTCATTACCCGAAAAATACGAGTTTTCAATACCTAAATTCTTTATGCTTCTTGCGGAGGTTTTCCCGAAAAATCCCACGAAATCACTGTCCGGCATGTTTGCGTATATACCGGAAATTTTGTGGCCGTTACCGTCAAAATTGCCGTCATATGGCAAGTCTTCATCACCGAGGGGTGTCCAAGGGATAAATTTGCTCGTATCGCTTGCCAAAGTGCCGTCGGCGGTAATAACGCCGCTGTTTGCCTCAATATCGGCGGTTAATTTTGCGTCTGCGGTATCATTGCCCATTGCCACATGGTTCATAAACCAGTAGAGGTTCTCCTTTGTGGCAATTTGATACACGCCGTCTTCATCGGTCTGGGGCTCTTCCATTTCCGGCAACCCGCACACGGTGAACATTCCGTTTGAGCCCATAACATGTTCTTTTTCAGCGGTATTTCCCTCGTTGTTATAATCGGGACAGCCCGAAGTAACTGAAACTTTGTTTGAATTGTTATAAAACACGGGGTAAGCATCGGTCCCTATTTTCTGACCGAATATTATTGTGCTTTGGTTTCCGTTTAATTTATATGCAACCTCGCCCGATGCGAATTGAGCGGTGTTTTTTTTGTAAATACTTACAATACAATTATCACTTGTTGCTAAACCTACGCTCTCTCCACTGTATAGCTCTGAATTGTAATAGCAATTTGTCGCGCCGGTTTTATTTTCTCCCGCAAAGGCGCCTATGGAAGTTATGGTGATGTCGCTCGGAGCGGCAATACTTGTTGCACAATAGGAATCTACTATCACTCCATTATGTTTGTAACCTACAAATCCTCCTATTCTCTCGGTAGATAGAGGCGTTTCATCCGTATCTTTTACAGCATTTACCGTAGATACAGTGTAGGAGTTTTTGATTGTGCAGTTGTTAAAAAATTGTCCACTAAAACCTCCGACTTGCGAAACGCCGGTTACGCTTGATTTGCTGTAACAATTTTTAATATTTGCAGAGCTATCGCCAACGAATCCGCCTACTCTTTCTTTTCCGATTACTGTTGACTCACTGTAACAGTTTTCAACAGAAATATTGTTTAAATAACCTGCAAATCCTCCGGTCACAGCCTCGCCGCTTACGCGAACTTTCGCATGAGAATTCTTAATCGTTCCTTCGGATACTGTTTCGGCGTAACCTACCAAACCGCCGGCAACTCTTGCGGCATATACTGTGCCTTCTACGGAGCAATTTTCTATCGTTCCGTCTAGATTATCTCCCACAAGGATAGCCGTTGCATATTGCGCAATGGGTTTATCTAATGTAAAAGTTGCGGCGTTATTTTTTACAAAAGCGTCTTTTACATTGACGTTCTTAATAACAGCGCCTTTGCCTATGTAAGCGAAAAGACCGTATGCGGCGTTTTCAACGTCTCCGGAGTTTATGTACAAGCCTTTTATGGTGTATCCGTTGCCGTTGAACGTACCGGTATAACTTTCGGAGAAATCCGGGGCGATTGGCGTCCACTCGTTAGATGGCGTGCCGTTTAGTTCGCCGTTTTCGTTTAAAATATTTCTGCCGCCGTTTAAATTAATGTCGGCGTGAAGTTCTGCGCATGCAGAGCGGTTTTGAGCAATAGTGGGGTGTGTGCCGTTTACTATCTGCATAAATTCCGTAAGATGCTGCATGAGGTATATATCGTATGGTTTTTCGGGCGTGCCGTCGCCCGTAAACTCTCCCGCGCCGGTAGCTCCCGCGCCGATTGGCATTAACGATAAAAGCATTATCGCCGCCAATAAAAGTGATAGGAATTTTCTCTTTTTCATGTTGCCTCCTTGATTAATAAATTATTGGAATATTATTTTTATTATTATATATATTTTTTAGAATTTGTCAATACTTTTGTGACGAATTAACAGTTTTCTGTGACGAATTGACATTTGTTTCATTTTGGTTACACTTTTGTGAACATCTAGCGAATGGAATTGGGCGGTTTAAAAAATTAAAATTTATCCGCATTTTGGACAGAAAAAGAGAGCGTTGTCTTAATTCGATAGTAATTCACTTATCGGGACACACCATTTTTTAAAATAACAAAATTAAATTCTCGTCGTAATCTCAACCTGAAAATTATTCCACAGAAAATAATGTTATGGGACTTTCCGTTAGTTGTTGACATAGATACGACGTATAATGTATAATAGAAAATAGAGCAGAAGGGTATAGCCGCATTTGGTCGTACCACGGCAAGCTCGATTGGAATTAATGCAGTTTTTTATAAAATACATTATAAAGGAATGAGTTATTTGAATAAAGCAGCTGAATTATATGATGTTCAAAAGTTTTCGACGATACGTGAAATGCTGGATTTGGCAGACAGTCAGGACGGCGGCAAAAACGCATTTATGTATTTTGAGGGTAAAAGTGAAAAAAGTGTCACATATCATGAATTTGTAAGCACCACCGAATACCTCGGCACAGCGCTTACAGATATGGGCTTTTCGACAAGCCACATCGCAAACATAGGCGAAAACAGCTACAAGTGGGTTGTGGTTTATCTCACGGTGCTTAAAAGTGCCGGTGTGTATGTTCCCATAGACAAGGAGATGCCGTTTGACGACATAGTACATGTGGTAAAGGACAGTGAAAGCGAGATAATTTTCTGTTCAAAAAAATTTGAAAAAATATTTAAAGAGAATCGGGACAAATTTCCGAATATCAAATATTTTATATGCCTCTCGGCAAAAGAAAACGACGGTGAATTTTTGTCGTATGATTTGCTGGTTCAAAAAGGCAAAGAGCTATACGAAAATGGCAACCGCGACTACACCAAGCTAACAAGCGATGAAAATGACCTTAAAATGCTGGTATACACCTCGGGTACTACAGGCAATTCCAAAGGTGTAATGCTTACCGAGCACAATCTCGTAAGCAGTGTGTATTACGGCTTGCAGGTCAGCACGATATATGACAGATGCTTAAGCGTTCTGCCGTATCACCACACCTATGAAGCTGTATGCGGTCTTTTGGTAGCACTTCATTTTCATGCTACGATTTGCATAAACGACAGGCTTACGCACGTGCTTAAAAATTTGCAATACTTTAAACCGGATTACATGTATTTGGTACCGGCTTTCGCGGAATTGTTTTACAAGAAAATACACGCTACGCTGAAGGAGCAGAAGAAGGATAAGCTTGTAAAGGCTATGATATGCATAAGCAACGCACTTTTAAAAATCGGCATAGATGTAAGGCGCAAGCTCTTTAAGCAAATTATTGATAATTTCGGCGGAAATCTCGTAAAGATAGTGTGCGGCGGTGCTGCAATAAGACCCGAAGTCGGCAGATTTTTTGACAGCATAGGCATTTATCTCATTAACGGATACGGAATCACCGAGTGCTCACCTCTGGTAAGTGCCAATCGTGAAGAATGTAATAACTGCGCTACCGTGGGAATACCGCTTCCGTGTGTCGAACTGAAGTTTGATGATATTGACAGTGACGGAATAGGTGAGATTTGCGTCAAAGGCGATGTGGTAATGAAGGGCTATTTCAAGCAGCCCGAGCTCACACAAGAGGTACTCTCCCCTGACGGCTGGTTTAAAACCGGTGATTACGGAAAGCTCAACAAAGACGGATTTTTGGTAATTACCGGAAGAAAGAAAAATTTAATCGTACTTAAAAACGGCAAGAATATATATCCCGAAGAGATAGAAGCATACATACAGGCAATCCCCTATGTAAAAGAGGTCGTGGTATATTCGATAACGGATGAAAACGATATGGAATCAGGACTTTGCGCCGAAATTTTCCCGGATTACGAATCAGCCGACATAAAAGAATGTGAAAACCTCGAAGAAAAGGTAAAAAAAGACGTTCAAGCCGCGACAGTACCGCTCCCCGTTTACAAGAAGATAAGCACGATTAAAATACGTGAAAAAGAGTTTGTCAAAAATTCGTCAAACAAAATAAAAAGGAATCTTATTAATAAATAAGAATTATGCCGCTGTATGGATTTTCATCACAGCGGCATTTTTTCTATTGTGACGGCAGCATTACAAAAAAATTAATTGCGCACGACATGTGTTGAATTTTAAAGAAAAATGTTGTATACTGCATACGGTGATAAAATGAATAAAAAAATTATAGCTTTATCAACGATTTTGCTTGTGCAGTCGGCATCAGCCGCTGCAGCTACCCCAAGCAAATGGGCGGCAGAAGAAATATCAAGAGCAAAAAACGTCGGCATTACTGTATTTGAAGATTTCGGGAAAGCATACACAGCTTCACTGAATCGTGAAGAAATGTGCGAATTAATAATGCAGACACTCGAAATAGGGCTCGGAAATAAGATAAACTCCAAAGCCGACAGTCCGTTTACCGATACGGAAAACGAGGACGTAGTATGTGCTTATGAGCTCGGCATAATAAACGGCATGGGCGAAAATCTTTTTATGCCTCAAAGGCAGCTTACTCGCCAGGAAGCTTCAAAGGTGTTCAGCCTTGCATCCGAAAAGCTGAAATCATCACAAATGAACACAGAAAGCCGAGGCTTGTCCGACAAATTTGCAGACCATTCATCCATTGCCCCATGGGCGGAAAAATATGTTTCCACAGCATATGAAAACGGTCTTTTTAAAGGTGACGAAAACGGCAATTTCAACCCTCTTTCCGGCGTGACCATGGAACAGGCTGTGATTATATGCCTACGCATGCTCGATAATTCGCAAAGCGGCGAAAGTGTTACCGAGGAATTTATACAGGGTAATTTTAACATATCCGCAGAAGCAGACTCCGGTACCGCAAAAATAAAATGGAAGTGTGACACCGAGTGCGTAGCCGAGATATCGGAGCAGAGGAATTCGTATTATGAGGGCGAATTTGAAGCAAACATTACAAAGGCATCGCCGATTAAGAATGAACTTGAATTAGCGGTAAATCCAAATAAAACATATACCGTGACACTGTTTTCGGAGGACGGCAAGAAAGACAGCATAATCTTTACCACAGATAACTACACCATCGATAGCATGCATCGTGAGCAGGTCAAAGAGGAAGTAAACACTTTCACCAATGCGGAAGATTCATCGGCTTCGATGAAAACCGTTACGGTAAAGGTATGGCAGCTTAAAAACGGAGAAAAAATACCGTCTGAGCTTAACGTTACCGTGCTGGCACAGATAGCCGATAAAGTCGAAGCGATTTTTGAAGAAATCTTTGACGGCGAAGAAAAATTTCCCATATATTCAGCCGGCGCATACGCATGGCGCGAGCCAATGAGCAGCGGAAGGTATTCGGAGCATAATTTCGGAACTGCAATCGATATAAATCCAAACGAAAACTATTGTCTCTATTCAAACGGCTCGATTGTCGGCGAGTGCTATAAGCCCTATGAAAATCCATATTCGATTACCCCGTACGGAGATGTGGTAAGAGCCTTTGAAAAATACGGCTTTACCTGGGGTGCCGATAGCTGGCGTAGCCCAAAGGATTATATGCATTTTTCGTATTTGGGAACATAAATTTAAAAATGCAACGATATTTTTAACCCACGCTGCCACAGCGTGGGTTTGGTTATATGCACAATCTCCGTCTTAAATTCAAAACCATAATTTTGTTACGAAAAAAGACCTCTCAAAAGTTGGATTTTTGAGAGGTCGGTTCAATCTTTACTGTCACCGTTTTTATTTCAATTCATTTACACATTTATACAGCATAACACCCGCAAATGAAGCAAAGCCATGGTTAAGGCTTGCCGATGCAAAGTTATTTTCCCACAGAGTTCCCGTCATATCAGCCATCTTTCCGAAGAAAAGCTTAATTTCCTCGATAAGCTTTTCGTATAAACCATACTTATACAAAAGCTCCATACGAATATATATTCCCATGAGTGCGTTTGCATATTCAATCTCAGGCATAATACCTTTTTCCTTGCGCTCAGGGCCGAAAACATTAAATACCAAATCATTTAAATATGAAAATTTGGGTTCATTAATATCGGGGACAACTCCGAAAAACAGCGCATAGTACTGGCAAACCTCAGAATGATTTTCTGTATTTACGGCATTGCCTTCATTATCATATACGGCATTGTCGACAAAAAGCTTTCCGTCAAAGGATTTTTCCATGATTTTTTCACGTAAGCTGCGGCATTTTTCAAGCAACGAGCTATCGTTGTACAAATTGCCCACAATTTCTAAAAGACGTGAATAAATCATATTTGTCGGATAGTTTATATCATGAACCCAATCGTTTGCCTTTGACCATTCAATAAAGTTCCATTGAGGGAGCTTCTCAACCAAGCCTTCGGAATTTTCGTAACGGACAAAAAAGTCTATAAGTGCATAGCAAAGTTTTTTATAATCATCTTTTGATGCCTTGGGGTTACGCACAAAATATCCGTCCAGCTCCAATACAAACCAAATTGCCCATTGCGGTATATAGCAACCGTCGTAATGGTCAGCCGGATAGCACATCGGCAGCATTCCATCATCTATATTGTCACGCTTTTTATAAAGCAAAAAGTTTTCGACGAAGTCATTTTCTACTTTGCAATCACCGGTAAATAACCATTCGCTCTGAGCAGTGTAGTAGCTGTCGCACAGCCAGCCCGCTCTTTCACGCGTAGGACAATCCATATAGATGTCCACGACGTTTTGACGATATGTTTCCACTGCGGCTTCATATATTTTCTTAAGCTCCTCATCCTCGGTTTCAAGCTTAGGCACATTTCTGAGCGGATAAGCGTATTCTCTTACCGCAAACTTTTTTAAAACAATCTCGCCTTTGGTAACCATAACAAGCGCATATCTGAAACCGTAACATTCAAAGCTTTCAATATCATAAGTATGTATGCTTTCGTCAAGCTGATAGCTCATAATTGCATTAGTACCCATTTTTTCAACCGGGCTCGGCACACCGTTTTTCAGAATCTCGTCCATTGCTACGATAAGTTTGCTGTCTTTATTGGC
This sequence comes from uncultured Oscillospiraceae bacterium, assembly GCA_964423705.1. Taxonomy (GTDB): domain Bacteria; phylum Bacillota; class Clostridia; order UMGS1810; family UMGS1810; genus CAKSIN01. Next base: position 41,987 of record CAYRGA010000003.1, on the reverse strand, counting down.
ATTAACCTGCATTTTCACAAAACCGGTATGATTTCCGGACATATCAACAAGAACATAGCTACCCTCTTTTATAACAACCTCATCTGCACAGTCAAGCTCTTCCGTCTTAATCTTTTCCGCTTTATAATATTCAAACATCGGTGTTTCTTCAAGCTCGGATATTGGAAAACAGGAAAAATATTTTGAAGGGTCGCCGGCATATCTCTGAACTTCTATATGATGCGGACAATCACATTCTTTGAAAACACCCCGTTCAATAAACTTTAAATTATCTATAATATCAAAATCGGGCATATCGGAGCTTCGCTCAAGAAACTTAACATCAATGTCGACCGGCTGTATCGAATCAACCTCAACATCATTTACCTGCCAGTTGTAGCGTGGATTTTCGCAGCTAAGTTTCCATACATCCGGAAACGGTCTTTGGAAGGAATATCTTTGACACTTTTGCACACGCTCGCTTAAACGCAAACCGTCAAAATCGTAACCTGTGGCAATAACAGCTTCACCATCCGCTTCGACCTCACAGCAAATAAATGGCGGCCGGTTGATAAGATAAAATGAATTTACGTTGTAGCCTGCCGTTTCAATGGCGATTATATTTTCATCATCCAAAAGCTTATCGGTGATATCGACCCGGTCAACCCTTGCATAGCCGTGCGCCGCTCTTGCCGGACCGTAACATACAAATTCACCGTTTATAAAAAGCCTGTATACATATGCTGCCGCAATTTTTATTTGATAACTTTTTCCTTCCTGCTTTACAAGCTTAGCTTTAAAGCCTGCCTGAATATTCATTTCTTTTTCAAGTCCTTTAAGCCATATAGTTTTAGCTTTTATAAATTCCATATATTTCTCCTTATCACAATTTTATAGTCGAAACATCTGATTTTAATGGCATAAACCATATATTAGTCGATTCGATACACCCTTTTGGCGTTATTCAAGGTGATTTCAGCGGTTTCATCTATATCCGCTCTGCGTATTTCGGAGATGGTTTTTGCTACTTCTTTTACATAAATCGGGCAATTACGCTTACCTCTGAACGGAACCGGGGCAAGGTATGGACTGTCTGTTTCTATCAGCATGCGGTCACAGGGTACGTACCTTATAACGTCTAGTATGGAATTTGCGTTTTTAAAGGTTACCGGACCTGCAAATGATATATAATATCCCATATCGAGGAGTATTTTTGCACTTTCCTTACTTCCGCTGTAGCAGTGAATGATGCCGTCGCCGTTACCATGGTTTTTTAAAATATTTATAGTATCTTCCATGGCATCACGTGTGTGAACCGATATCGGGCACTTCATTTCTTGCGCAAGCTCCAGCTGCTTTATAAACCATTTCTTCTGAACATCACGAGGTGAATTGTCATAATAATAATCCAAACCTATTTCACCGAGTGCTTTTACCTTATCACACATAAGCAACTTTTTTATTTCATCAAGGTCACCGTCCGTTAAACTTTCCGTATCGTGCGGATGAACCCCCACTGCGCAATATATGAAATCATAGTTTTGGCTTAACTCATATGCTTTTTTTGAGCTTTCAATGTCATAGCCTATTTCACATACATAGCTGATGTCATTTTCTTTAAATGATGATATCAATTCCTCGCGGTCATCATCAAAGCGTTCGTCATTTAAATGTGCATGTGTATCAAAAAACATTTTATTCCTCCATACGAAATTCGGGAATCGTCAAGATCCCCAAAAATCATCTTACCTCTGCACCGTCGGCAATATCACCGTCAGGCGATACCACAAAGAGGTTCTTATCATCGGAAGCACATAAAATCATACCCTCCGAAAGAACTCCTCTTAGCTTAACAGGTTTTAAATTTGTCACAACAACAACCTTTTTACCCACGATTTCCTCCGGCTTATAGAACTTCGCTATACCGGAAACAATCTGGCGAATCTCACTGCCGATTTTAATTTTTGATACAAGCAGCTTGTCCGCACCTTCTACAGGCTTGCTTTCCAGCACAACACCTGTTTTAAGCTCAACCTTGGCGAAATCATCTATGGATATTTCGTTTGTTTCCTCCTGCTTTTCCGGCTCCGGTTTAAATATGTCATCCGAAACCTCCTTAAGCTTCTTCTGCTCGTCCAGTCTTGCGAAAAGTGCTTTGGCTTCGCCGACCTTTATTTCATCGGCTTTTCCGAATACGGACAGTGATTCATAGCTTTTATCGACAGCATTTATCTGGCGCAGAATCTCCTCACCTGTTTCGGGCAAAAACGGAGTTATCAGTATACCTATAAAGCGTATCGCTTCAATCAAATTATACAGTACGGTTTTAAGCCTGTCGGATTGCGATTCATCCTTTGCAAGCGCCCACGGCATGGTTTCATCGATGTACTTGTTGCTTCTTCTGGCAAGGTTAATTATAGCTTCAAGAGAATCCGCCACCTTGAGTGAATCCATTTTATTCGTAACTTCCTCTACGGTATTGAGTGCGAACTCTTTAAGCTCGGCATCGAAATCACCCTCTGCCTTAGGATTTACGATTTCACCGCCGAAATACTTATTTACCATTGCTACGGTACGGTTTACAAGGTTTCCGAGAGTATTTGCCAAATCGGCATTGTAACGCGAAATAATGGTTTCCAGTGTAATTGTTCCGTCAGCCGCAAAGGGCATCTCTCTAAGTACATAATACCTTATCGCATCGACTCCGAAGTGCCTTACGAGGTCGTCGGCATACATTACATTGCCCTTTGATTTACTCATTTTATCATTTCCCGAAAGGAGCCACGGGTGACCGAAAATCTGCTTCGGAAGCGGTTCACCGAGTGCCATGAGCATAATCGGCCAGTAGATTGTATGGAAGCGCAGTATATCCTTACCTATGATATGCACGTCCGCCGGCCAGTATTTGTTATATAAATCACCTTTTTCATCCACATCATATCCAAGTGCCGTGATGTAGTTTGAAAGAGCATCTATCCACACATAAATGACGTGCTTGTCATCAAACGTAACAGGTATTCCCCATTTAAATGATGTTCTCGAAACACATAAATCCTGAAGTCCGGGCTTCAAGAAATTATTAACCATTTCCTTTTTACGGCTCTCCGGCTGAATGAAGTCGGGGTTTTCCTCGATGTGCTTCATAAGCCTGTCCTGATATTTGCTCATCTTAAAGAAGTATGCTTCCTCATGAGTCTTTTTGACCGGTCTGCCGCAGTCGGGACAGCATCCGTCAACGACCTGTGTTTCCGTGAAAAATGATTCGCACGGCACACAGTACAAGCCTTCGTATTTGCCCTTGTATATGTCACCCTGGTCATAGAGCTTTTTGAAAATTTTCTGAACAGCCTTTTCGTGATAATCATCGGTGGTTCTGATGAATTTATCATAGCTTGTGTTCATTAAATCCCAAATGCTTTTAATTTCTCCTGCGACACCGTCGACATATTGCTTCGGTGTGATGCCGCTTTCCTTCGCACATTCCTCTATTTTCTGACCGTGCTCGTCCGTTCCAGTGAGAAAGAATACATCCTTTCCTATAAGTCTTTTAAATCTTGCAATCGCATCTGTAAGCACTACCTCATACGTATTTCCGATGTGCGGCTTACGTGAAGTGTATGCAATCGCAGTCGTAATGTAAAATTTATCCATTTATATCAATCCTTTCGGCAAATTTCATCCAAATAGTATTGTAACACAGATTTACAGAATTTACAAGTAAATTAGCAAAAAACAAATCAAAAACCATAAAACAGATAATTGACTCAATATAAAAAAGGGATTGAAGGCGGTACCTCTCCGGTCATCCCATTCTTTAATTAAACAAAACCCGCCGTCAAAGACGGGCGGGTCATAAATTTATTTTTCGCTGTATGTATTCTGTGAGTTAATCCTTTGTTGAATGTATTTCGTCACATCGGATGCTTTTATCTCCAGCGAATACGCAATCTCGTTGTTAAGCAGCTTTTCCGCTTCGCGCAGAGTTCTTTCATCCGCCGAGTGAAGGGACTTTTTTGATTCGCTGAGCTGCTTTTTGTGCTTGTACAGCATGGTGATGATTTTTATAAGTTCATGCATATTACCGCTTTTAATTGCCGTAATGCAGTATTCCTTACGAGCCGCATCATCATTAATCCATTCTGTTTTCGTATCGGCAATCGAATCTATAAGCTCATCTATCTGCTCCGGCGTCAATACGCTTTTCATTTTACCGACCAATTTCTCATTGTCAATCGGAACATACGCGGTTGATTTGTTATCATTGGCTGAAGTCAAAACATAATATTTGTGAGTTTCGCCGGCAAATTTCATTTCGGTTATGTCAGAAATTCTGCATACGCCCTGTGTTCCGTAAATTACAGTGTCACCGATTGTAAACATATTTTAAAAGCCTCCCAGGAAATATAATTATTGCTTAATGTGTCGGATTTTGATAAGAGAAATCATATCTCACTATGTCTATTTTAACATAAAAAAACAAAAAATGTAAGTAAAAATTTTTGTTTTTTATGTATAGTGCCGAAATGCAAAGCAATACAGCCTCGTATTTCGGCACAAAAGGCGATGAGAATTAAACGTATTCAGTCAACATTCCGTATGCCATAACGGCTAAACGCAAATGTGACGGTGTTTATTCATTAAAAAATTTTTTATATGCGAAGTACGCCATTCCTATTCCGCTTATTGTTAAAAGAGCATAGCCGAGGCGTTTGGCGGATTTCGAAGTCATCAAGCCCAAAATCATACCTACGGCAAAGGAGCCGAGTGTACAAAGCATTTTGTCGACGATGCTTTTTCTGCTCAGATATTCGTCGGCTGTGACTATGCTGTCTGCGGCAGCATTAAAGCATTTTCTTGCCTTGCCTCCGATATCCGATTCATCCGCATATTCTCTTACCTTTGACGGAACTACCACGATGCAATCCTTAATCCTATCATAATTCATAACATAAGCCTCCCTTTATTTAGCAGGAATCTCACCCTGCATTTTACTTAAAAAAATGTCATTTGACTGCTTTCCGGAAGGTCTTTAAGTATTCCGGATTTTCTCATTATTTCCAGCACGGTTTTATTTATCTTGGAGCGCTGTTGCAAATCCTCTATCGAATCGAATTTCTCGTCATTTCGCGCTTCCACTATACTCTTTGCGGCATTCGTGCCGACTCCCGGCATTGCATTGAGCGGCGGCAAAATGCCGTTTTCCGTGGGCAAAAATTTGTACGAATCGGATTTATACAAATCAATCTTTTCAAATATGAAGCCCCTTGCGTACATCTCTATGACAACCTCAAGAATCGTTATCATATTTTCTTCCTTGGCGGTTGTTTCCTTTGCGGCTTCCTTCGCCTCGTACATTTTAAGGTTTGCGCGTGCCACATCTTCGCCGCGCGCCATAACCTCCGAGTCAAATTCATCCGCACGTACCGTAAAGTAAGCACAGTAAAATTCCTTGGGATAATGCACTTTAAAATATGCTATTCTGTATGCACTGGTTACATATGCGACAGCATGCGCCTTAGGGAACATGTATTTTATTTTTTTACAGGATTTTATGTACCAATCGGGCACATCGTGCTCTCGCATTATCTGTTCAAATTCTTCGGTCAATCCCTTGCCCTTACGTACACTTTCCATTATTTTGAATGCCTTTGCATTTTCCACATGGTGGTGAATGAGGTAAACCATGATATCATCACGTGTACAAATGGCATCCTTCAGAGTACATATACCCTGTCTTACAAGGTCTTGGGCATTATTGAGCCATACGTCGGTTCCATGTGACAATCCCGATATACGCACAAGCTCCGAGAATGTCGTAGGCTTCGTATCCACAAGCATCTGTCGTACAAACTTGGTACCGAATTCGGGAACCGCATAGGTTCCGACCGGACTGTTTATCTGCTCCGGCGTGACACCGAGTGCCTCCGTACCCAAAAACAGACTCATAGTAGCCTCGTCCCCCATAGGAACGCTTAACGGGTCAAGCCCGGTTAAATCCTGAAGCATTCTTATTACAGTCGGGTCATCGTGACCGAGTATATCAAGCTTCAAAAGGTTTGAATCTATGGAGTGATAGTCGAAGTGGAGAGTGATAATTCCGCTTTCCTTATCATCCGCAGGATGCTGAATGGGTGAAAACTCATGAACATCCCTTGACTTCGGTACAACTATAATACCGCCGGGATGCTGTCCCGTGGTTCTCTTTACACCTGTGCAACCCTTCACGATTCTGTCTATCTGTGCATTTGTGACATACTGTCCCTTTGCTTCAAAGTATTTCTTCACATATCCGAACGCTGTTTTCTCCGCTACAGTGCCTATGGTACCGGCTCTGAATACGTGGGTCTTACCGAACAGCTCCTCTATATACTTATGCGCTCTGCCCTGATAATCACCCGAAAAGTTCAAGTCGATATCAGGCTCTTTATCTCCGCTGAAGCCGAGGAAGGTTTCAAACGGAATATCGTGACCGTCCTTTATCATCAAGGTGCCGCAGTCCGGGCAGTTTTTGTCCGGCATGTCGCAGCCGCTTCCCCATGAACCGTCGGTTATAAATTCGTTGTGCTTGCAGTTCGGGCATATGTAATGCGGCGCAAGTGAATTAACCTCGGTAATGTCACTCATAAATGCAACCAACGATGAACCTACGGAGCCTCTGGAGCCAACCAGGTATCCGTCACTGTTTGATTTTCGCACAAGCTTCTGCGCTATAACATAAAGCACGGAGTAGCCGTTGCTGATTATCGAATTAAGCTCTACATCTATTCTGTCCTTTACGATATCCGGGAGATTTTCGCCGTATATACGCTTTGCTTTTTCATATGTACTGTCACGCAGAATGTTGTCGGAATTAGGAATCTCCGGCGGAGCCTTGTCGGGCGGAACAGGAACAATGCCATCATCTATCATGTCGGCAATTTTGTTTGTATTCTCGATTACAACCTCTCTTGCCAATTCATCACCCAAATATTCAAATTCCTTGAGCATTTCCTCCGTGGTTCTGAGATAAAGAGGCGGCTGCATGTCGGCATCGTCATATCCTTGACCTGCCATGAGCACTCTGCGGAAAATCTCGTCCTCGGGATTTAAAAAGTGCACGTCACACGTAGCTACCGTAGGTTTATTGTTCCTTCTGCCGATTTCTATTATAGTTTTATTTATATACTTTAAATCCTCCACACTGTTTACAGTACCGTTTCTCAGCATGAAGTTATTGTTTCCGAGCGGCTGGATTTCCAAATAATCATAAAATTTCACTATAGAGTTTATTCCGTCAAAATCCAGATTATACGGACTGTCCACAATCGCGCGGTAAAGTTCCCCGGCTTCACATGCCGAGCCCACTATAAGACCGTCGCGGTATTGCTGCAGCAGGCTTTTCGGTATTCTGGGTCTTTTATAGAAATAATCCAGATGTGACTTTGATATAAGGTTATATAAATTCCTCATTCCCGCCTGTGTTTTTACCAAAATAATACAGTGGTACGTTTTCAATGATTTTATGTCCGCTTTTCCGGCAAGGGCTGTGTTGATTTTATCTATATTGTCAACACCGCGTTCGTCCAAAAGCTCCAAAAGCTTCAAAAACACCTCAGCGGTTGCCGCGGCATCGTCACAGGCACGGTGATGATTCAGAAGCTTCACACCGAAGTGCTTTGTGAGTGTATCAAGCTTATAATTTTTAATGCCGCTTACGGTACACCTTGCAAGCTCCAGCGTATCAAGGTATGTAAATTTAAATTCCAACCCGTTATCCGCTGCCGCCTGCTTTATAAACGAAGTATCGAAGGAGGCATTATGTGCGACAAGCACAGCATCGCCGACAAAGTCATAAAACTCCTTTATAACCTCATCTATCGCCTTGGCATCCGATACCATGTCATCAGTTATTCCGGTAAGCTCCGTTATATTTTCGGGTATGTGGCGCATGGGATTTACGAAGGTTTCAAATCTTGCGACTTCCTTTCTGCCGCAGATTTTTACCGCACCTATTTCCGTTATGGCATCATGAGCTGCCCTCAGGCCGGTGGTTTCTATATCAAATACCACAAATTCGGTATTAAAATCACGGTCTTTTGAATTAATAACCACATCCGAGCTGTCGTTTACCAAGTAGCACTCCACGCCATAGAGAACCTTGATGTCATTTCCGGCAGCATGCATCGCATCGGGAAATGCCTGCACATTTCCGTGGTCTGTCACGGCGACTGCCTTGTGTCCCCATGAAATTGCCGTTTTCACCAGTGTTTTAACATCAGTCATGCCGTCCATGGTGCTCATTTTTGAATGCATATGAAGTTCGACACGTTTTTCGGCAGAATTATCCATTCTTGTTTTTTTCTTAGCCTTTACGATGTCATTTACAAGCATTGTATTTTCTTTTGAATAGTTGTCATACTGCACTCTGCCCTTGACCTTGATGTACATCCCTTTTTTTATGCCTGCCAAAATCTGCTTTGCTCTCGTTTTCGGCAGGAAAGCCTTGCAGGAATATGCATCTACATTGTCGGCAAGCACAAAAGCCAAAAGTGTCTTTCCGCTCTTAAGCTCACGCGTATCGAGATTTATAATTTCACCCTCGGTGACAACCGTTCCGGCATCCTCGGTGATATCCGAGATTTTTATTGCCGTTTCGCCGGAAATGTTTTTTCCCAAAAGCGAATCTGCTTCACCCGCATCCGGCTTTTCCTCCTTAAATGACGGCGGCGGTGGCGGAACAGCGGATGCCAGTTGCTTTAATTCATCGGTTTTCATTTTATTTATAGCATCGGCATCGCATTCATCCTTGAACACGACCTCAACATCTGCCTTAAGCTGGCTCTTAACCAATCTCTTTATGGTATCCGCGCAATTAAGACTTTTAAGCATGTCGGTTCCGTACTTACAATGAATGGTAAGAGTGCCGTCTGCGTATTCCGCACGGCTGTCGGTAAACAAATGACGAACACCGCTTATTATTTCATTGACATAGAAAACCAAATTTTTATAATAAGCGTCTATCGATATATCATCTATCGTCAGATTTTCGTATTTTATACGAAGTACAAAATCATTCAAATTATACCTTTCGCATACCGCACTTTTGTAGTTTTCTATTATATCATAGCTTATCAGTTCTTCGCTTACGACCGTTACCTCCATGCGACGCTGAGCCGCTGCGGCATTCGTACTGTACACGGCACAGTCCTTTAGCTCCGGCGGAACCTCCACACCGTTTATTAAATTTTCCAATTTATATTCTGTCGGTGACATACCTCGTCCCTCACATTTTCTCAATTTCACTTACAAGCTCGTCAAAGAGCATTTCTTCCGACACTTTCCTCAGTATTTCGCCTTTCTTGAAAATAAGTCCCACACCATCGCCGCCGGCTATTCCTATATCCGCCTCTCTGGCTTCGCCGGGACCGTTTACGGCACATCCCATAACAGCCACGGTAATGCTTTTATCCACACCGTATAGGTACTCCTCAACCCGCTTTGCAAGCGGTATAAGACCTATATTTGTCCTTCCGCAGGTCGGACATGATATAAAGGTCGGGCTACCGCCCCTTAAGCCGAGAGCATTTAAAATCTGCTTCGCAACCACAACCTCTTTAATGGGCTCATCCGTAAGCGAAACACGGATTGTGTCGCCTATGCCGTCTTTTAACAGCGAACCTATACCGATAGCCGATTTTACTGTTCCTCCCAGGAAGGTTCCCGCTTCCGTAACCCCCAAATGCAGAGGATAATCGTACATTCGGCTTATAAGTCTGTAAGCATCTATCGTTTTGTTTACGTCAGATGCCTTAAGAGATATGACTATATCGTCAAAATCATATTTATTCAGCATATCTATGTGCTTTTTTGCACTTTCCGCCATTGCTTCAGGGGTTGGTGAACCATACTTTTGCAAAAGCTCCCTTTCCACGGAGCCGCTGTTTACGCCTATACGTATAGGTACATTGAGCTTCTTCGCAGTCAGCGCAACCTGCTTTACACCCTCCTCGGAGCCGATATTGCCCGGATTTATGCGAACCTTGTCCACACCGTTTTCCAAGCATTTCAATGCCAGCTTATAATCAAAATGGATATCCGCCACAAGCGGTATATGTATCTGCTTTTTTATCTCGGATATTGCGGAGGCACTTTCTTCATCGGGAACTGCCACACGGATTATGTCACAGCCCGCCGCTTCAAGCTCCTTAATTTGCTTTACCGTGCTATCCACATCCGAAGTGCGGGTATTGCACATGGATTGTATAAGCACAGGACTTCCGCCGCCAATGATTTTATTTCCGATTTTTATTTTTTTAGTCATAACTGCCACCACTCTTATCTAAACTTATTCACCGTAAATCCTGTCACTGAGTCCCGCTTTTAAAACCTTATCCGCGTATTCCTTTGCAAGTGATAAGCTGTGTAATTTATAATTTCCGCACTGAATCGGGTTTTCTGCCGGAATCTCATCACTTTTCATAACATCACCGAGTGCTTTTGTTACAACCTCTGCGATTACAGATACCCTAGGCTCGCCCCATACGGTAAGATAAAACCCTGTTCTGCATCCCATCGGAGATAAATCTATTATATTATCGAAGTATTCACGCATGTATGTCGCTAAAAGATGCTCCAGCGTATGAATACCCTCCGACTGCATCTCCTCGGCATTCGGCTGCATAAATCTTATGTCGTATTTTGTTACCACGTCACCCTTGTCACCTTTTAAAACGGTGCATTTACGCACAAAGGGTGCTTTTACCTTTGTATGGTCAAGCGAAAAGCTCTCCACTTTTTCCGAATTTTTTTCATTCATAACTATTCTCCTTCTTATTTGTGCCCCTTCTCTGCATGCGTATAAAACAAATTGGCAATGCCGATATCGTCTTCATCAAAAACCACAAACCCGTTGTCCAACAACATCCTCGCGGTAATTCCCGTACCGTTGATTTTATTGCCGCTGAATGTTCCGTCATACACCTTTTTGCATCCGCATGACGGACTGCCTTGCTTTAATATGGCAAACACCACATTATTTTCTTTTGCAATTTTAAGAACATCTTCAGCTCCGCGTCTGAAATTTTCCGTAACATCCGTACCGTCGGAAAACACCACCCGCTCACCACAGATTTCACTGCATTTTCTTGGGACGGAAAGCCCTCCGAGTACTTCGGGACATACCGGGATAAGAACTCCGCGGTTTTTCCATCTTAAAAAGAAAGGATTTTTTAGGATGTTATTTCCTCCGTCGTATTTTGTACATTCGCCGTACAGGCACGCAGAAACCAGTATTTTTCTCATATTATTTTATCTCCTTTTTATTCGGAAGCTGCGCCAGAATGATAGCTATCATCATGAATGCACAGCCGATGAGTTTTCGAGCCGATGCCGCTTCTCCGAACAATATACCGGCGAGAAGTGCAAAAAGCGACTCCATGCTCATGAGTATGGATGCGACCGTGGGATCTGTGTTTTTCTGTGCCACTACCTGCAAAGTGTACGCAACACCGCAGCTCATAACCCCGGCATAGAACAGCGGAAACCAACAAGCCGTTATGTCTGTCAAGACAGGTTTTTCCAAAATAAACATCAACACAATATTTATACTCGATGATACAAAAAACTGTAAGCATGAAAGCTTAACACCGTCAGTAAGCGGTGAAAAATAATCTATCGCAAGAATATGAAAAGAAAATAGTACGGCGCATGCGAACAGCCACAAATCACCCTTTTCCGGCTTAAAGCTTGAAAAATCGTTGACACATAGAAAATATAAGCCGGCCGTGGCACACACCACACCCACAGCCAAAAGCGGTTTAATACGTTTTCCGGCAAAAATCCCCATTAACGGTACCAAAACTATGTACAATGCCGTGACGAACCCGGCCTTGCCCGCATCGGCATACTGCAAACCGTAGGTCTGTGATGTACCTGCGGCGAAAAGCAGCACTCCGCATATCAAGCCCGCCTTAAGAAGGGTTTTCCCGCCTCGCTCAGTCGGCGGCTGTTTTTCCTTATTTGTCACACCGCGCACCAGGATTAGCGGCAAAAGTGCTATTGCACCCAAAAGGGTTCTAATGCCGTTGAAAGTGTTCGGCTTAAGCGTTCCGAGACCCGTTTTTTGAGCAACAAACGACGTACCCCAGATAACCGCCACCAAAAGCAGCAGCAAATTGCTTTTTAATCTTTTTGATATTTTTGTATTCACTAGTTGACATCCTCTCGTTTTTGCCGTTTAATCAAGATTTCATAGGATTGCGCGGCTGTTCCTTTGTATTTTAAAATTTCAATATTTTGCTCAGGCTTTTGCAAATTCCCAAAACAGGAAAGCAGAGAAAAAACCATAAAACGGAATATGGAAGGCATATCTGCCCCATAAAGTTCAAAGGTATTTTTGAATAATCCCATACATTCCACTTTAATATTATATTGACGATGATTCCGACTACCAGCTCAACCGCGGTAATCACAGCGGCGCCGAGAATACACTTTTGCCACAGGCCGTACTCCGTCATGCTTTCGCCGGAAAAATATATTATAATAAAGCACAATCCGCCGGACAGGGACATTGTCCAGTGTGTATATCCCCGCCATAGCATCTCAATCAAGGAATACCCGGCGGCACCCGTTAAAAACAAAGCTATATAATTCATAAAAACCTCACAATAATTAGTAATAATATTATGAGGTCATTTTAATTTATTATTCAAACCGCGTTGCGGTTTTCAATAAAGGACTTTAGCCTTGCCATTTAACGTTTCGGGCGAAAGAACATACTCCGACCGAAAAATCAAGCAGAATCCGTCGCTTTGAGCGGCGGAGACATCTTAATTCGGTTACACATTAAGCCTCATTATAATTATATTATTGAAGCCATCAAAATGCAAGCTATTTTTATTTATATTTTACAATTTTGTTTCCCTTTACCATATAAACATTCTCGGCAAGCTCCATGAGCGGAGCATCGTTTTTTGAATCCGTATAGAAATCATCTATTTTATCGCCGTAGCTTTCCTTAAACAGTCTGACCTTTACATCCGAAAAGCAAATATATTCCAGCTTACCGGTATCAAGATTAAATTTTGAAGAAATGCGGTTTTTCACACCCATTCTTTTGAGTGCCTCGTCTAAAAGAATATCTATATTCGCAGATACTATCACATCGTCATCTCTGCGTACAGCTTTATAAAAATCCTTTAATTTGTGCTCATTTTTGTCCCAGAAAATACTTACTTCTTTCCTTATATCGTCAAAAATTCCGAAAAACGTTTCCGTGTAATACCTACCTCGCTCCTTAAATTCATCAACCGACATGCGACACATTTTATACTTTATCAAATCCTTGATTATCGGAAAAAGAACCTTTAGCAAAACAGGTTTTCTTAACACACAGTATTTATAGAAATCATATGCGCTCTCACCCTTGTACAGGGTATTGTCAAAATCATATACATTCATTAAAGTTTCACCGCCCTTATCTTTAAATAATACAACAAATTTTTTTATGTGTCAAATTATACAATAATCTTTATTTGCGATTGACGGCGCATGGATTTAGTAGTATTCTAAGATTAACAATATGTGCCGATGCCGTTGTGCATCGCCGATATAACGGAGGAAACAATGCTGAAACGGAATCATGAAATAGACATGGTAAACGGACCGCTCACGGGAAAAATCATACTTTTTTCCGTACCGCTCATGCTGTCCGGCTTACTGCAGCTTTTTTACAATGCAACAGACATGATAGTGGTCGGAAGATACACGGGAAGTACTGCACTTGCGGCGGTAGGCTCAACCTCGTCCGTAATAAACCTGGCTGTCAACATGTTTTCGGGACTTTCCATAGGCACCAGCATAGCACTTTCGCAGTATATAGGTGCCGGTGACAAAAAATCCGCCTCGGAAACGGTGCACACATCTATCGCCATAAGTCTTATCCTCGGTACGATACTTGCAATCGCCAGCATATTCTTCGTAAAGCCGATACTCACCGCAATGGGCTCTCCGAAGGACATCCTGCCTCAGGCTGTCACATACCTGAAAATATACTTTATGGGTTCTCCAGCAATACTGCTGTATAACTACGGAAGCGCAATAATGCGTACCTCGGGTGACACCAAGCGTCCGCTGTATTTTCTGACGTTTTCGGGACTTATAAATGTATCTTTGGATCTCCTGCTGGTAATAAAATTCCGCCTCGGTACACTCGGCGTTGCACTTGCGACAATCGCCGCACAGTACCTCTCCGCCGCGCTGGTATTTATAACTCTTCTCAGAAATGAAGGTGTCTGCAAGCTGGTCTTTCATAAAATCAAAATTTCTCGAAGAAAGCTCAAACAACTCATGTATCTCGGAATACCGGCAAGTATACAGTCGACGATGTTTTCGATTTCAAACATTATAATCCAAAGTACGATAAATTCATTCGGCTCGCTGGTTATCGCCGGAAACAGTGCCGCTTCAAGCATTGAGGGCTTCGTATATGTAGCGATGAATGCCTTCAGTCAAGCCTCTTTGGTATTCAGCGGTCAAAACTACGGAGCGAAAAAGCTCAAGAGACTGAACAGGATTATTTTAATATGCTCTTCACTCATAATGGCAGTATGGATAATTCTCACGGTAATATTTAAGTTTTGGCAGAGAGAACTGTTGGCAATATATCTTCCGAATGACCACGACGCCATAAAATACGGAATCATACGCTTTTCATATATTATGAGCACATACTTCTTGTGCGGAATAATGGAGATTCCTGTCGGTTCGCTGAGAGGAATGGGAAAATCGATTCTCCCGGCGATGGTTTCGCTTGCGGGAGTGTGCCTTTTAAGAATAGTGTGGCTTTGCACGGTTTTCAAGCTCGTACCGACACTCGACTGCGTGTACGCTTCATATCCAATCTCGTGGACGATAACCGCAGCTATTCACTTCATGTGCTACGCACTGATGTACAGAAAAACAAAAAAGCGATTAGAGGAGGAAGGAATAAATGAAAAACTTTGATAAATACAAGCGCGAATATTATCCGGCACCCATAAGCAGCTGTAAATGGGTAAAAAAGGAATACATCGACCGCGCACCGATATGGTGCAGTGTGGATTTGCGTGACGGCAATCAGGCTCTCGCCGTGCCGATGAACTTGGAACAGAAAATCTCCTTTTTTAAAATGCTCGTGAATTTGGGCTTTAAAGAAATAGAAGTCGGTTTTCCGGCTGCATCCGATACCGAGTATACATTTCTGCGCACGCTTATAGAACAGAAGCTTATACCCGATGATGTTACGGTTCAGGTTTTGACACAGGCAAGAGAGCACATCATAAAGCGCACCTTCGATGCTCTTGAAGGTGTTAAAAGTGCCATCGTGCACATGTACAACCCCACATCCTCCGCACAGCGTGAGCAGGTTTTTAAAAAGACAACCGACCAAATCAAAAAAATTGCCGTAAACGGAGCAAAGGCTGTCAAAAAATACGCCGATTCATCAAGCGGCTGCATACGCCTTGAATACAGTCCGGAGAGCTTCACGGGTACAGAGCCGGAATTTGCACTGGAGGTATGCAACAGCGTGCTTGACATTTGGAAGCCCACAAAAGAAAAAACAGCCATCATCGATTTACCGGTGACAGTTGAGCTTTCGCTTCCGCATATATACGCAAACCAGGTGGAATACATGTGTGATAACCTGAATTTCAGGGATAGTGTCATCGTATCGTTGCATCCACACAATGACAGAGGATGCAGCATAGCCGATACCGAGCTGGGACTTTTGGCAGGGGCGCAGAGAGTGGAAGGTACACTTTTCGGAAACGGAGAGCGTACCGGAAATGCCGACGTCATCACCCTGGCAATGAACATGTATTCACACGGAGTAGACCCAAAGCTTGATTTTACGAATCTCCCCGCAATAATCGAAAAGTACGAAGAACTGACCGAAATGACGGTAAATCCGCGCCAGCCTTATGCGGGAAAGCTTGTGTTTGCGGCATTTTCGGGCTCGCATCAAGATGCCATCGCAAAGGGCATGCAATACCGCACCGAACACAACGTCAAAACCTGGTCTGTTCCGTACCTGCCCATTGACCCTGCCGACATAGGCAGAAACTACGAAAACGATGTGATAAGAATAAACAGTCAGTCGGGAAAAGGCGGCATCGGCTACATCCTTCAAAGCCACTATGGATATACACTGCCGTCAAAGCTTCGTGAGCATTTCGGCTATTATGTAAAGGGTATATCCGACCGTAGACACAAGGAGCTTAAGCCCGACAAGATATTTGAAGCTTTTTCAAACGGCTTTTTAAATCTGAGCGCACCTCTGCAATTCAAGGAAGTGCACTATGTACAAAACGACGGCATCACCGCTTCCATAACGCTTGCATACGATAAGTCTGAAAATACATACTCCGCAAAGGGTAACGGACGTATAGACTCTGTCGCGAATGCTCTCAGAAATGATTTTCTTGAGGATTACCACATAACGACCTATGAAGAACACTCTCTCACTTCGAAATCAAGCTCTCAGGCAGCAGCGTACATCTGCATTTCAAGTGATACAAACGATGAAAATTACTGGGGAGTCGGAACGGACAACGATATCATCAACGCCTCCATCAAGGCTCTCATAAGTGCAATAAACAATATGCTCAAAGATAAAAAACGAGGTGAGCGACATGGATAATCTCATATTCAGCATAAACGTTATCCTGCCGCTGGTTATTGAAATGGCTCTGGGACAGCTTTTAAGATTTACGAATATACTGGACTCACACACTTCGGGGAAAATGAATACGGTGATTTTCAGATTATTCCTTCCGATGCTCATATTCTACAACGTGTACACCTCCGAGGTTGCGGATGTTTTTAATGCGAAATTGATTTTATATGCGGTTTGCAGTATTTTCGTGCTTGTCGGAATACTATCGTTAACCGTGCCGATATTTGAAAAAAGCAACAAAAAAGTGGGGGTCATAATACAAGGGATTTTCAGAAGCAATTTTGTAATATTCGGAGTACCGCTTTCGATTGCCCTGGGCGGAGATTCCGTATCGGGCACGGTAGCCGTGCTGGTTGCCTGTGTGATACCGACCTTTAATCTTCTGGCGGTAATCGTCCTGGAAACCTTCAAGGGCGAAAAACCCGATTTTGGGAAAATACTTAAGGGCATACTAACCAATCCCCTGATTATTGCCTCCGCTGTCGGCTTTGTATTTTTGTTTTCGGGAATAAAGCTGTACTCGCCGATAGAATCCGCAGTAAAGGCTATCTCCTCATCGGCAACGCCGCTCGCACTCGTGATACTCGGTGCATCCATTGACATCAAGCAAATAAAGGGAAACAAAAAGCAAATCATATCTGCGGTTATAGGCAAGCTTATAGCTGTGCCTGCGATTTTTCTTACGATAGCCGTGCTTCTCGGATTCAGAAACGGATATTTGGCAATGCTTATCGCCCTTTACGCTTCGCCCGGAGCCGTGTCGTCATACCCTATGGCAAGCCAGATGGGAGCAGACGGCGAGCTTGCTGCGCAGATAGTCATGATGCAGACTTGCCTGTGCTCCGTGACGGTCTTTGCCTTCATATTTATTTTAAAACAACTTGCTTTTATCTGATTGACAGTTTTTTCAAGATATGCTATACTGTAAATGTTTGTTTTTAATAAGAAAACACAGGTTTTATTTCCAATTTTATATAGAAAGGATTGATGTAAATGGGACTTACATTAACTGAAAAAATACTAAAGGACCATGTTGTTGACGGAGAATTTAAAAAGGGAGCGGAAATAGGTATAAGAATCGACCAGACTCTTACTCAGGATGCCACCGGAACAATGGCATATCTGGAATTTGAAGCAATGGGTATTCCGCGCGTAAAAACAGAACGCTCCGTTGCATACATCGACCACAATACTCTCCAGTCGGGATTTGAAAATGCGGACGACCACCGTTTTATAGGTTCCGTTGCCAAGAAACACGGAATATACTTTTCAAGACCCGGTAACGGTATCTGCCACCAGGTTCACCTCGAAAGATTCGGTATTCCCGGAAAAACACTTATCGGCTCCGACAGCCATACTCCCACAGGCGGCGGTCTGGGAATGATAGCCATAGGTGCGGGCGGCCTTGACGTTGCCGTGGCAATGGGCGGCGGTGCATACTACATCACATACCCGGAAATCGTAAAAATCAATCTTACGGGCAAGCTTTCTCCGTGGGTTGCCGCAAAGGACGTTATCCTCGAAATATTAAAGCGCATGTCCGTTAAAGGCGGTGTGGGAAAGGTTATCGAATACTGCGGCGAAGGCGTTAAAACCTTATCGGTTCCCGAAAGAGCTACCATCACAAACATGGGCGCAGAGCTCGGTGCCACCACCTCGATATTCCCGTCCGATGAGATAACAAAGGAATTTTTAAAAGCACAGAAGCGTGAAGATGTATGGGTTCCGCTCAGTGCCGACGACGATGCTGTATACGATTACGAAATCGACATAGATTTATCTGCCCTTGAGCCGGCTGCGGCTTGTCCTCATTCACCGGACAACATAAAAAGCATTTCCGAAATAGGAAAGATGAAAATCGACCAGGTATGCATAGGCTCATGTACAAACAGTTCCCTTCTGGATATGCTCAAGGTAGCACACATATTAAAGGGAAAGACTGTACATCCCGACGTATCACTTTCCATCGCCCCCGGTTCAAAGCAGGTTCTTAACATGCTTGCTCAAAACGGTGCTTTGTCAATAATGATTGATGCCGGTGCGAGAATATTGGAGAGTGCATGCGGTCCGTGCATAGGTATGGGACAGGCACCTAATTCAAACGGAATCTCACTTCGTACCTTTAACAGAAACTTCCTCGGAAGAAGCGGTACAAAGGACGGACAGATATATTTGGTATCGCCCGAAACAGCAGCCGCATCGGCAATTGCCGGAGTGCTGACCGACCCCAGAGATTTAGGGGATATGCCGGAATTTGAGCTTCCGAAGGAATTTATAATAAATGATAACATGGTTGTTCCGCCGTGCGACGAAAAGGATATGGACAGTGTAGAGATTCTGCGTGGACCGAACATAAAGCCGTTCCCGTCGACAAGCCCGCTTGACGATACCATAGACTGCAAGTGCTCGCTTAAGGTCGGCGACAACATCACCACAGACCATATAATGCCTGCCGGTGCCAAAATCCTCCCGCTTCGCTCAAACATACCCGAAATATCAAAGCACTGCTTCACCGTATGTGACAGCGAATTTCCCGAAAGAGCGAAAGCACTCGGAAGCAGCATAATAGTCGGCGGCTCAAACTACGGTCAGGGTTCATCGAGAGAGCATGCGGCTTTAGCACCGCTTTACCTCGGCGTTAAAATCGTAATCACAAAATCCTTTGCCAGAATACACCGCGCCAACCTTATAAATGCCGGTATTCTGCCGTTCACCTTTGCCAACGAAAACGACTACGACAAAATAAACGAAGGTGATGAACTCGTTGCCGAGAATATCAGAGAAGCTGTTAAAAGCGGAAGCAACATTATCGTGACAAACAAAACAACGGGCGAAAAGATAGAGTGTATCTGCGAGCTCAGCGACCGCGCAAAGGACATTGTACTTGCCGGCGGTCTGCTCAGTTATACAAAGGAAAAACTGAATTAATTAGGAGGCTTTAATATGGATATAACACCGTATATGGCACAGAGCGGCGAAAAACCGCTTGACAATATACCGACAGACGGCGGATTCTGCTCAATATTCAGAACTATCGGATGCATAGGAGATTCGCTTTCGTCGGGAGAATTTGAAACAATGAGCACCGAAGGCTACGCCGGCTGGCATGACTTTTACGATTATTCGTGGGGTCAGTTCATGGCACGCACCCTCGGCAGCAAAGTATACAATTTCTCAAAAGGCGGTATGACTGCAAAGGATTTTTGTTTGGGCTTTGGCAACAAGGTCGGATATCTTGACAATGATAAAATGTGCCAGTGCTACATTTTAGCTCTCGGAGTAAATGAAATATGGGGTAATTTTAACCTGGGTACAACCGACGATATCGAAAACCGCGAGGCAGATACTTTTACTCGTTATTATTCAAGCATAATAATAAGCATAAAGAGAGAGAATCCTCAGGCGAAATTCTTCCTTATGACCATCCCACGCAGTACGGATGATGCAAAGATGGCTGAGCTGAAGGACAGGCACGCCGAGCTTCTGTATGAGCTTGCCGATAAATTTAAAAACACGTATGTTTTGGATTTTCGCAAATACGCACCGGTGTATGACTTGGAATTTCGCCGCAATTTCTACCTCAGAGGACACATGAATCCGGCAGGATACGCTCTGACGGCAAAAATGGTAATGGCATACATAGACTATATTATCCGAAACAATCCCGAAGCCTTCAAACAGGTCGGATTTATAGGAACCGAATACTATAACGAAAATTTAAAATAAAAGGAAGGAATAATTATGGCTAAAATTCAAATGAAAACTCCTCTCGTCGAGATGGACGGAGACGAAATGACAAGAATTATATGGAAGATGATAAAGGACATCCTTTTAACTCCATATATCGACCTTAAAACAGAATACTACGACCTCGGTTTGGAATACAGAAACGAAACCGATGACCAAGTTACAATCGACAGTGCAGAGGCTACCAAGAAGTACGGCGTAGCTGTTAAATGTGCTACTATCACACCGAACGCAGCAAGAATGCCGGAATACAATCTTAAAGAAATGTGGAAATCACCGAACGGTACGATAAGAGCCATCTTGGACGGTACAGTGTTCAGAACACCTATTATCGTAAAGGGCATAACTCCGTTTATCCCCACATGGACCAAGCCTATAACCATTGCACGTCACGCATACGGCGATGTGTACAAGAACACCGAAATGCAGGTTAAGCAGGGCACAAAATGTGAGCTGGTAACAACCGATGCGAACGGAAACGAAAAGCGTGAGCTTATTTATGATTTCGCCGATTCCGACGGAATTATACAGGGTCTGCATAACAAGGACAAATCAATAGAGAGCTTCGCACGCAGCTGCTTCAACTTCGCACTCGATACAGGCCTTGACTTGTGGTTTGCGACAAAGGATACCATTTCCAAAAAATATGACCATCGCTTTAAAGATATTTTTGCCGAAATATTTGAAAACGAATACAAGGACAAATTTGCCGAGAAAAATATAGAATACTTCTACACCTTGATTGACGATGCCGTTGCAAGAGTGGTACGCTCCGAAGGCGGATACATCTGGGCATGCAAAAACTATGACGGTGACGTAATGAGCGACATGGTGGCGACCGCTTACGGAAGCCTTGCAATGATGACAAGCGTGTTGGTATCTCCGGACGGCATATATGAATACGAAGCTGCACACGGAACAGTACAGCGCCACTATTATAAGCACTTAAAAGGTGAAAAAACCTCTACAAACAGCGTAGCAACCTTGTTTGCATGGACAGGTGCTCTTCGTAAAAGGGGTGAGCTTGACGATACTCCGGAGCTTTGCAAGTTTGCCGATAACCTCGAAAAGGCTACCATTCAAACCATCGAAGAGGGTGTCATGACAGGCGATTTGTACCTGCTTTCAACACTCGAAAACAAACAGAAGGTTGATACCGAGGAATTTTTAATCGCGATAAACGAAAGACTTAAAAAACTCATCTGAGTTTTTAACATCTCCTTAAATGCACAGAAGAATTAAATTCTGTGCATTTTTTATGTCGAAATAAGTTGACAAAACATATACGATATGGTACTATAACTTTGTTTCAAACAAATATTATATTTTAGAACATTGTTTCAAAACGAAGGGAGATGCCGAATGAACAAACCGTGCTTATCGACAATAAAAACAAAATACAGCGAATTGACAAACAAGGAAAAACAGCTTGCCGAATACATTTTAAACAATTATGAGGACGTAATTCTCATGTCCACCTCACGGCTCGCCCAAAATGCCGATGTCACAAAATCGGTAATTGTGCGGCTGTGTCAAACGCTCGGCTTCAGCGGCTACACCGAATTTAAGCTTATGCTTTCGCGGGAGCTTGCCAGAAATGAGCAATTCAGCTTCACGCCGTATATATCGAAAACAGACAGTACGGATGAGATTTTTGATAAGGTATTCGCTTCAAACATTAAAACTCTGCACGACACGGCACTGGGTATCGACAGGGATGTGTTAAACCAAGCTGTTAGTGTTCTGGAGGGTGCAGCGAATATATATATTTACGGAGTGGGAACTTCCGCCGGAATAGTGACCGACTTTCAATATCGTCTTATGCAAATCGGACTTAACGCATTTTGCTTTACGGATATAGCGAACATGCGTGTTTCCGTGCTCAATATAAAGGAGGGCGATGCGGCAATCGGCATTTCCAACAGCGGAAACACCATAGCCACGGTAGACACTCTTCGCCTTGCCGAGCAGTCCGGTGCCAAGACCATCTGCATAACCAGCTATCCGAACAGCGAAATAGTGAAAATCAGTGATTATCCGCTGGTTATAAAAACCGATGAGATACAGTATCCCATCGAAGCGATTTCGTCGAGAATCGCACACATAAGTGTTATCGACAGTATAGCGATTTCGCTGTCTGCCAGACACTACGACAAAGCCGCGGAGCGTGCGGCAAAAACACACGACATAATAAATAGTATAAGGTATTAGGTGATAACATGTTTACAAAAAGAAAAGGTCTTATTTTAGCTATAATATATTTAGCATATACCTCCATTTACATAGGAAGGGTTAATTTATCCATGGCAAGTCCGTCGCTGAGTGCCAAAAACATTCTTGATTCGGCTCAAATAGGCATAATGGGATGCTGCTTTTTCGTATTCTTCGCTGTGGGAAGAATCATAAACGGCATCATAAGCGACTACACACCGCCGAAGCGTATGTTTTTAATAGGCCTTTCCATATCGGGTATAAGCAACATCTTCATAAGCTTATTTCCGGGATTTACAGGCATGCTTTTGCTGTGGTCAGCCAACGCATACGCTCAGTCGATGCTTTGGAGCTCTGTTTTATGCATGGTAGCTGCATTATATGACAAACAGGAAGCAAAAAGGAAAATTTCTTTAATGGTAACATCGGTAGCGGTCGGAAACATAGTCGGAATTGTTTTAAATTCATTTTTGATTAACAAATACGGTGTGAAATATGCGTTTTTAATACCGGGAGCAATCACGTTTTTGCTCGGTATTTTAAGCTATGTACTGACAAAGGACATTACGAACGCCGTAAAGCCGACCTCAAACTCATCCCTGTTATCGTTATTTAAAGAAAAAGAATTTCTTTTGAACAACTGCACAGCGGTATTTCACGGTGTTATGAAGGAGAACATAAGCCTGTGGATGGCGGTTTACATCGTCGATACATACGCGGTAGACCTCTCAACCACATCATACTACATTCTGCTGATACCGCTTTTCGGCTTTGCGGGACGATTTTTATATCCTGTACTGCTCAAGCTTTTCAAGCAGGAAAACAGAATATCTTCGATATGCTTCATAGTGTGCACTGCATTTTCGATTATACTCTGCATGGGAAAAACCGCTATGATTCTGTCGGTTGTCGGTCTGGGAATTATATATATGGCGGTTTCGGTCATTAACACGTCGCTTCTCAGCATATATCCTCTGAAATATTTAAAAACAGGCAATACGGCATCCGTAAGCGGCATTTTGGATTTCTCCACATATTTCGGTGCCGGTATATCAAGTGCACTTTACGGAGTTATAATAAAGCATTTCGGCTACCTGCCCATGTTTGTATCATGGGGTGTAATGTCGGTAATTTCAATCTTTATCATAGGAAAAATAAACAAAATGTCGGCGAAATAATTCACTTCGCGTTAAAAAGCATTTTTACTATTGCCAAACACAGGCAACCTATGGTATTATATATGCATAATACTGTTTAAGTGGTGTGCTGCATATGAAAACATTTATTCCCGATAATTACATAATATGCGAGGAGTGCTACAGACTGTTTTTCAGCTATGTCAATATTGCCTGCATAATTGATGCGGACAGCTATGACAGCCATGCGCGCAGCATTAAAACAGGCCGCTTAAACCGTGTCCGCTGTCCATATTGCAAAAGTGAATTTACATTTGAAACAATGGTTTACATGTACTCTGTCAAGCATTCTATGGCAGTGGTCGCAAGCTGCAATGCAGATCCGATATCGACGTCACGGATGCCGCATTTGTTTAAGATGCTGGGCATGGATGACTACCGCTTCAGGGTCGTGCCGTACGCCTCATGCGCTGCAGAAAAAATCAGAATCGCTGCTGAAGGGCTGGATGATTTGAAAGTGGAATTATTTAAATTCCGCGTTTTTGATAACTACAAAAGCATGGACCCATGTGACGAGTACATAACCTTTGAAAGGGTTGAAGGTGATTTTATTATCTTTACGCACAGAGAGTTTAAAGATAATATCCTCGCCGAATATCAAATACCGATGGATAAATATCTTGAGTATAACCCGGTTCTGCCCGACATACCGAAATGCACTTGGTTCAAAGGAGACAAAAGCTGGGCTTTAAATTACTATACGGAGGAAAACAAATGAATTTTAAAAATATACTTGTGGGTCAGTCGGGCGGTCCGACTGCCGCGATTAACGCCACACTTGCCGGAATAATACACGCGTGTCGTGAAAATCCCGAGATAGACACTGTGTACGGTGCGGTAAACGGTATAAAGGGTGTTATAAGCGAGAACCTTATAAATTTAAGTGAGCGCTTCGCCGACGATGAAAGCATTGAGCTGTTAAAGCAAACTCCATCGGCTTTTTTGGGCTCATGCAGATATAAAATCGATGAAAACAGCACAGACATAGATGCCGTTATAAGCATATTTAAAAAATATAACATTTCCTGTTTCCTGTACATAGGCGGCAACGATTCCATGGATACCGTCTTAAAGCTTAGGGATGCAGGCGCGAAAAGTGGAATTTCCGTTATCGGTGTTCCCAAAACCATTGACAATGACTTAGCCGTCACAGACCATTGCCCCGGCTTCGGCAGTGCCGCAAAGTACATAGCTTCAACCGTATCAGAGATAATCCACGATGCTCAATGCTACAGCATAGAAAGCGTTACACTGGTGGAAATAATGGGAAGAAATGCCGGCTGGCTCACCGCCTCAAGTGCTTTGGCAAGAATCAATGGAACCACCGTATCGCCTGATTTGATATATGTTCCCGAGGTTCCATTTGATATCGATAAGTTCATGGAGGATGTAAAACAGAAGGTAATCGAAAGAAAGAATATAATAATCGCCGTTTCCGAAGGCATTAAAGATAAAAACGGTAAATACATAGCCGACCAAAGTGAGCTTTTCAAAGAAGATTTATTCGGTCACAGCCAGCTCGGCGGTGCCGGAAAGGTGCTTGAAAATTTGATTAAAAACAAATACGGAATCAAAGTGCGCAGCATCGAGCTGAATACTCCTCAGAGGTGCGCCGCTCATTTAACGTCACTCACGGACATAAATGAATCTTTTGAAATAGGTGCCGCCGCCCTTAAGGCTTCGCTTGAAGGTCAAAGCGGAAAAATGATGATATACAAGCGCGCTACGGGTGAGGAATATAAAATTGAATTTGACACCGTGGATATAGAAAGCATAGCAAACATCGAGAAAAAACTGCCAAGCGAATATATATCCGAAAACGGAAACGATGTAACGGACAAATTTATCGAATACATCCTTCCGCTGATACAAGGCGAACCATGTATAAAGTTTAAAAGCGGTCTGCCTATGCACATTACACGCTGAAAATCTTAATAATAAATAAATGTATTTTCAAAGACGGCTGCATATGCTTGATATGCAGCCGTCTTTTTTGGCAAAATCAATTAAAATTTCAAAAGATTTATAAACAAACCGCCCTGAACGGTTCTATTCTGAAATCCTCTCTGTATCGCCGTGCTTGAGAAATACCAATCCGTAAACGGAACTCTGTCCTCAGTATCCGTCAGCATTTTACGCATTGCCGAAATGATGCTGTCACGGTATTGGATGTCATTGCAAAGAACGGTCGACCACATCTGCCAGTCACTCTTTGTATAGTCGCTGCGGCTGTCCAGTGGCAGTCCGTACTCGTTTATTTTCGTTTTGTAATACGATATTTCCGTTTCAAATATATCCTCATCGAAAATGTTAAGCTTAAATAACTTATCCCATGCCAAATTATACTTTATACTCCAAGTGTCTGCCTTATCAAATGCCAAGCGGTAATGATCCTTATCGAAGGCATCCTTTTTCCACAGTCCCGCAAGCTCACGCGCTTTCACTATGTACTCATTTCCATTTTCGCTTTCGCCCATCATGGTGAGTATCATACCCCATGCCGCTATTCCCATTATCGCTTTAACCGAAAGATTACAATTATGCGCCAGGTGACCCGCAAAATCATCTGTGCACAGCTGACTTTCGGGGTCGTAGCCGTTTCTTTCGAGATAGGATGCCCACTTTTGCAGAACATCAAAATGCTTTTTAGCATAATCGGTATTGTTTCTCGCTCTGCAAAGCGCCGCCACACACAAAAGCATATTTCCACACTCTTCGACAGGCATCTGCATGCCGGGCATAAGCTCGCCTGCGGCAAAGCCGTACAGCTGTCCGTTTACTATCGGGTAAACACCGGCATCGTGCGGAGCGAAATCATAAATCCAGCCATCACTTGCCTCAAAATCAAATATCGGATTTAGCATGTATTCCACCAAATCGGGATTGTATTTCAAGAAAAGCGGTATCGAAGGATATGTCACGTCCACAGTAGCCGCGAAGCCACCCGAGAAACATTCCTTTGAAATGAAAAGTCCCTGCTTTCCGTCGTACGCAAGCTTATGAGCTGCGACAGCCTGACGATATGCTATGGATATGATTTGTGCATATTCATCCGATATCTCGCTCGCATCCGCAAGAAGCTGTGCATCGAAGTCTTCGGTTTTTTTCATTACAATGTCATAATTTTTCATAGCATCCGTAAGAGCGGCATAAAATCTTTTACCGTCTTTTTTGTAATATGCATCTACTGTTTTGCCGAAGTATTCAAGTGAATGAATATCGTCATAGGCTACGCATAAAAACCCACTCTTTTCGTTTTCATCCACTGTGCAGTCATTTGTATAAAATAAAACCGGATATCTTACTGCTCCGCCGTCACCGGCCTTTGTGTGATACTGTGAGAAATTCTGAACACGGTTCTCGATATATGCGGCAGATTTTATCAGGTCATCGGCAAAGCCGAGCTTTCCGTCCGGAGCCGCAAGGTGAACATAACCCCAGTTGATTCTCACATCATCGCCTTTTTTGCCGAGGACACCCTCGAATGCTTTTCCGGCACATACGGAGATATCGGTTTTTCCGAAGTTCACACATTCTTCTGCATTATCAACCGTAAACAGCGCAGAAACATCGAAGTAAACAGAGCAGCTGTGCTCAGCTCCGTCGATTGACTTCACGGCATAGCTTATGTACGAAACCGGTGTACTCATAAGCATCAAGTCCGTCATGACAAGCGGTGTTACAAACGAAACTGCCAGCGATATTTTATCATCGCTGAAAACGTATTCGGTTTTAAGCGGTGTAACTTTCACACTTTTCTGCTCGATGTTTTTCGCACCGCTGTGATTAACACGCGGGTCGTGATACATTCTGCCCATGAAAACCTTGGCAGTACCATCAACGGTTATAATTCCCGTCATTGAATGCTGCTTGCCGGTCCAATGACGTGTAAAATCACCGTTTAATGTATCGCTCATAGACCAAACGTTAAAATACGGATCGCATGTTATGAGAGGATACGCAGGATATCTTTTTTCATTTTTACACATATTTCATCTTCCTTTTTAAATTTAGTTGACAAGTCGATTATATCATTATATAATTGCATTAACAATGCAAAAAATAATCATAAATGTTAGGAATATTGATATGAAAGAGGATATAATTTCATTCGTATATGATAAAAGCCTGCCGTTTTCCGTAACTATGTGCGGCATTTCCTACTGCGACGGCAGTTATGAAATGCATCGAAAAAATTCCGATGTGAGCGTCATAGAATACATCCTTTCCGGATGCGGCACAGTAAGTGTCAACGGTAAAAGCTTCTGCGCGGAAAAGGATGATATTTACTTTCTAAAAAAGGGTGAAGACCAATTATATTATTCCGATTCCGAAAATCCGTGGATTAAAATATGGATGAATTTTTCGGGCACACTTTCGGACAGCATTACGGAATGTCACAATTTAAGCGATATTCACCTCTTCCATGCTCCGAATTTGAAAAAATACTTTTTTGATATATACAAAATCGCCCGCTCCGGCGGCAACGTAAAAGACGTAAGCGAAAAATGTGCCAATGTATTTTTAATCATTGCTCAAAAACTGGCTGATGTAACAATAGAAGAAAATCGTTCAAAATACGGTATAGCGCAGAAGGCAAAAGCTTATATAGATGAAAAAAATTATTTTTCGATGAACCTTGATGACATTGCCGCTTCGCTTTCGTACTCCAAAAATCACATTATACGTGCTTTCAAACAGCAATATAAGATAACTCCGTACGAATATATGCAAAACAGACGTTTCAGCATTGCGGAATCACTTCTGAAAAATTCAGCGTATTCGGTATCTGAAATTGCCGAAAAGCTTTCTTTTTGCGATGTAAGGTATTTTTCGACTTGTTTTTCAAAAAAATACGGTGCTTCACCGACCGAATACCGTAAGCGGCTTGCAAAATCCACCTAATACCGCCAATCGGACGTTTACGTCCGATTGCCTCTATTTATGAAACATCAATGTTTCCTTTGCCTTGCGCAGATTTTCGGGAATTTCATCTATTGTCATATTTTGCGGAACAGATGTAGTTCCGCACTTTTGAGCAGTTTCGTAATACCAGCATTTGTAATTTAATATATCAAGAGTGTTTTGTAATTCGGCCATTTGCTCCAGCACCCTCTCGCGCTGATTCCGAAGGAGCTCCAGTCTTTCATCGATAGTTTCATCGCCTTTAACCGCCAAATCGATGTAGTGCTTGATATCTTTTATAGAAAGACCCGATTTTTTCAAACATTCCACGATAAAAAGCCAGTTAAAGTCTTTTTCGCGAAACATCCGTATTCCTCCGCTTGAACGCTCAATGAACGGGAGCAAGCCCTCCTTATCGTAATATCTGAGCGTAGAGGGTGCTACATTAAGTATTTT
>CAYRGA010000003.1:0-12790 GCA_964423705.1 uncultured Oscillospiraceae bacterium | reverse complement strand
TGCTTTACACGGTGGGCGAAGCAGCTAAAATTAAGTATTTTAGCTGCTTCGCCCACCGTGTAAAGCATGTTTATTCTCTCCTTAAAATTTTCAAATTAAAGCAAGCTTCCGCTTTGTTTCGGCAGAGCAATCCTTCTGTCGAAATCTACATAAAATGTCATATATGTCTGTTTGATAGTCACTGACACTTGCCGTGTTATTTTTTAAAAAGCTATTGACTTAAAGTTTACTTTAAGTTGTATAATATACTTAAAGATATTTTATCACTACAAATATAAAAAGTCAACGTTACCCGATTCTGCTGCGGCATTACGCGGTAACCGCGCGACAAAAAAATGGAGGATATACAATGAGTAAAAAAGTATTGATATTATCAGGAAGTCCGCGCAAAAACGGAAATTCCGACATCCTTTGCGATGAATTTGCAAAAGGAGCCGTTGACAGCGGAAACACCGTCGAAAAAATCAGAATCGCCGACAAAAAAATCACCCCATGCTCAGCCTGTTACTATTGCAGAGAACACGGCGGAAAATGTGTACATAATGATGACATGGCAGAAATTTTACAAAAAATGATTGATGCCGATGTTTTGGTTATGGCAAGTCCCGTATATTTCTATTCGATAGATGCTCAGCTGAAAGCTGTTATTGACAGAACGGTCGCACGCTGGCTTGAGGTACGAAACAAGGAATTTTACTACATAATGACTGCCGCAGACGAGGACAGAGCCTCTATGGAAACCACCCTGGCATGCTTCCGCGGATATGCCGACTGTGTCGAGGGTGCAAAGGAAATGGGAGTAATCTACGGCACCGGAGTATATGAAAAGGGGGAAGTAAATAACACCAATTTGATTAAAGAAGCTTATGAAATGGGAAAAAGCATATGAGAGAGGATAAAAAATGGAGTATATAACACTTAACAACGGAGTTAAAATGCCCGTACTCGGCTACGGAGTATATCAGGTGACAAAGGACGAATGTGAAAGGTGTGTTTCGGATGCATTGAAAACAGGATACAGATTAATCGATACGGCACAGAGCTATTTCAGCGAAGAAGAGGTCGGAAATGCCATTGAAAAATCCGGAATCGCAAGAAACGATATATTTTTGACAACAAAGGTATGGATAGAACATTACGGATATGAGGAAACAAAAAAATCGGTAATCAAATCCATGAAAAAACTAAAAACAGATTATTTGGATTTATGCCTACTGCATCAGCCGTTTTCCGATGTTTACGGCGCATACAGGGCATTGGAAGATATGTATGAGGACGGCAAAATCCGCGCGATAGGCATATCGAATTTTTACCCGGACAGAATGGTCGATATAGCATCATTTGCCAAGATTAAACCCACAGTAAATCAAATAGAAATCCATCCTCACCATCAGCAGAACGAACAGCTCGAATGGCTAAGCAAATACGATATCCTGCCGGAAGCCTGGGCACCGTTCGGAGAAGGGCGCGGCGGACTGTTTGAGGATTCGATTCTCAGTGAAATAGGCGCTAAATACAACAAAACCACAGCACAGGTTATGCTTCGCTGGCATATTCAAAGAGGCATAGCGGTCATTCCGAAAACGACCCATGCCGACAGAATGAAGGAAAACTTTGAGGTATTTGACTTTAAACTTTCCGATGATGATATGAACAGAATTTCAACCCTTGATACCGGAAAAAGTGCGTTTTTCGCTCATACTGACCCTTCAATGGTGGAATGGTTCGTAAAAATGGTTGAAGAAAGAAAAAACAAATAAATTTTAAATGGCATTGCTTCGCATATTGAAACAATGCCATTTTTGACTTTAAATCGACATTATAAAGTGACTTTTATTACATTATTTGCAGTTTTGGAAAGTTTAAAATCCTTTATTTTTTCTTTTCCGTCGGCAATTATCTTCATTTGATAATCGCCGTAAAATCCTCTGAATTTAGCTCTGCCTTCGTTTGCCTTAACGACTTCGTGAGTATGCCATTCATTGCGGATTAGATTTTTAAGTGCCTTATAAACAGGCTTTTCGCTCATATCGTGTCTGAGCATACCTCCATAGTATGCATTCTCACCTTTGGTCATGTCACCTAAAGGTGCAAAGGCGGCGTAACCGTCAACCAAATTCCAATAGATAACTGCTTCCATCGCCGGGTGTGAGAAAAAGATTTTATAAAGCTCCTGTGTAAGCATGGACTGAATCTCTTCGTTTTCACTGTCATCGCCATATGCCGGAATGGTCATTTCAGTTATCTGCTCGGAAATATTAAACTTCTGATACAAATCCATAAAGTTGAAAACAAACTCAGGGTTATACACAAATTCGGCTTGTTTAGGCTCCGAATCCAGCGGCCAGAAGCTGTGATACTGCATTCCGATTGAATCAAGATGACTTATACCGTTTTTAAACAATCTCTCGATTTGCATATAATATGCAGCTCGGTTATTCAAAAGTGGAGCGAAAATATTGTGAAGCGGAGAGAAAACATTGTAATCATTTATGATTAAGCGGTTTTGCGGAAAGTATTTGTCCGCCATTTTGAAGCTCCATTCCACAAAGTCATCTTCCATGAAGAATTTTGTTGCTTGCGGCTGAGGAGCCTGCAATGTTTCGTTTGTAACCTCAAAGCTCGGAATATCCTTACTGTATCGCTCGGAAATTTCTGCAAAACGTTTTTCCAATTTTGCCTTAATCTCACTCACAGTTGCATTTTTCAGCCAAAGCGGTGAAAAGTTTTCGTAATTTAAGCAGTGGCATTTCGGTTCAATGTTTTTTTCCTTACAGTATTCAACGCACAAATCCGGAGTAGGACGTCTGTATACTCTCGGGGAATTTTTTTCATATCTCGGCTTGCCTTCTTCGGGCTCCAAATCCGACCAATAAAACGGAACTGTTGCAAGATTGAATATTTCCGGGAATTTATCCCTGTAAATTTTGTTTTTTTCTTCACTCTCAAATTCATCAAGCATGAAAATATTAGCACCGAACTTAAATTCATGATTCTTTAATTCGACCTCCAAGGTTATGTCCTTGGGCAAATTTTCTCCTTCAAATATAATTTCGGCGTTTCCCTTTCTGTAGTTTTCAATTCCTGCACGGACTCTCAAATCCGTTTGTGTCTTTTGTTCTTCAAAATATTTTAATGCTGTTTCACGTCGTGACATACATATTCCTCCTATAAATTTTTGTTCATTATATGACAATTTTTATGGCATTTCAACCCTTTTTTCGCTTTAAAAAGTTTGATTTTCGCTTTTTAATTGACAAACTATCGAGGCAGTGATATAGTGATGGTATATATTTTATGGGATAGAGGATAATATGATGTTTTATGAGCAGGATGATATTAAACTTGAGGTTATCAGTGTTTATAAATTTGATTTTGAAAACGATAACAGTGATTGCGAAGGAAAAGACCACTATATGCTGTCCGTGAGAACTGATGCCGAGGATAAAACCGAGTTTGATTTTGGAGATAAAACATATGAGCTTGAAAAAAATGATTTGATTTTCATACCACCCGACAATCCGTATATAAGAAGGACGAAAAAAGAAGAACTTATAGTGTTTCATTTTCGCTCGGATAATTTAATAAATAATGATGTTACGGTGATAAAAAATATTAATTCAAAAGTCGTTGACTTGTTTCGCGAGGGATATAAAACAGCCATTATGCAACAAAAAAACTACAAATTGAAATTAAATTCGATTTTATACTCTGTTTTGTTTGAATTAAACGAACCGCCGTACAGTTCAGAAGTAAAACAGGCGATTGAATATATAAATCTGAATTATTGTTCAAATGATTTTAAAATAAGCACAATCGCGGAAAAGCTCCATATGAGTGAAAGCTATTTAAGAAAAATTTTCAAAAAAGAAACGGGTATTTCGCCAAAGATGTTCTTGGATAATATGCGCTTTGAAAGAGCAGCTCGTCTGCTGGAAACCGATTATCTGTCTGTGCAGGCTGTTTCCGACATGGTGGGATTTTCGGATGTTAAAAACTTTTCAACGGCTTTTCGTAAAAAATACGGAGTAACGCCATCAAGCTGTAAAAGAATCGGTATAAAATGATTACTTAATCATAAGTAGGGTTCCGATGACTATTAAAATACAGCCTATAAGAGATTTTGCAGTAAACTTTTCGTGCAGAAAAGCAAAAGCCAAAACCGGCGTAATTATAACGCTCAACTTATCAATCGGCACAACCTTCGATGCATCGCCTATCTGAAGTGCACGATAATAGCACAACCATGAAGCTCCGGTCGCCAAGCCCGAAAGTATTAAAAAAATCCAGCTTTTTTTATTTATTGACAAAATGCCGCTTTGAGTATTTGTCAAAAATACCATTATCCATGCAAATACCAGCACAACCGCCGTACGAATGGCAGTTGCAAGGTTAGTGTTTACCCCGTCAACTCCGATTTTCGCCAATATTGAGGTCATAGCGGCAAAAACAGCCGACAGCAACGCAAATACAAACCACATAATAATCGCCTCTGATTCGTCATTTAAAAACATTATAGTATATATATCATGTAAATGCAATTCGCATATTGCATAAATATATCCGAATGAAAATAAGTTGACATTTAAAACGGAATATTATATTATAACCATAAAGAAGATATCCGTACTGATTAATCGGAATGATACGCAACTCATACCTATGCATTTCGACTAAATCTCTGCTATGATTATAAAAATGTGTACATCCGCAAAAAAAGAGGTATTTATATGAATATTTTTGATAATATCCATTTGATGTATTTTCGTTCCGATTCATCGATAAGGAAGGGTATAACCCGCTTGAGAACAACGAATCAATACGAAATGGAATTTTATACAACCGGGGACGGAGTTTCCTTTATAGACGGCAAGGAATACCGCCACGCCGTGGGAAACGTAGTTATAGCAAGGCCGGGCTACAGGCGGCAGAGTAAAAACTATTTTGAATGTTATGCCATACATTTTCAATGTAACGATAAGCTTTTCGCCGGAAAGTATCTGGACGTTTTGCCGCCATGTTTGTATTTTCCACAGTGCAGAGAAGCCTTTCACGAGCTTATATACTCCAATATGACAAACGAAAGGTCGCGTAATCTGTGCAGTACGGCGGGAATTATAAAGATACTTTCAATGCTTCATGAGGCATACCACTTCCGTGAAAACAGCTGTCAAAAAAATGATACCTCGCTCAACGGAGTAAAGCACATCGCCAAAATCACGGAATATATAAAGAGCAATTACAGTCAAAATATTGATGTGAGCGACCTTTATAAATCCGAGTATATGTGCCGAAGCAGCTTTTTCAAGCTTTTTAAGGAGGTTACAGGCAAAACTCCGAATAACTATATAAATACCGTCAGAGTTGAAAATTCCAAGATTCTGCTTGACACAACCGAGCTTTCGGTAGCCGCCGTTTCAAAGCAATGCGGCTTTGAGAGCCAGGCATATTTTGACTGCGTGTTTAAGCAGATAACCGGCATGTCGCCGATGCAGTACCGTAAAGCAGAACTTTAACGGCATTATCCGTCTTAGCATAAATATTTCCGAAAGCATAAGACAGCGTTGTATCGCATTTATATAAAGCCTGACGATTGTTGATTTTTTGTCTTTAATGTGTTATAATGAATCTAATTGCATCAATCACAACCGCAAAGAAAAATCATTAAAATATAAATATATTAATTTTACGGAGGGAAACAGCAATGACACAAAAGGAAATTGCACTTAAGCAACATTATGACTGGCAGGGAAAGATAGAGGTTATTTCCCGCACGCCTATCAAAAACAAGGAACAGCTTTCGGTAGCATACACACCGGGAGTTGCAGAGCCATGCCTTGAAATAAACAAGGATTACAACAAATCCTTTGAGCTTACAAGGCGCTGGAACATGGTAGCTGTTATAACTGACGGTACCGCGGTTTTGGGTTTGGGTGACATAGGACCCGAGGCAGGCATGCCGGTTATGGAGGGAAAATGCGCACTGTTCAAAGAATTTGCCGACGTGGATGCATTTCCGATATGCATACGCTCAAAGGATGTTGACGAGATCGTGCGTACGATATATTTGATATCGGGCAGCTTCGGCGGTATAAATCTGGAGGACATCAGTGCTCCCAGATGCTTTGAAATAGAGAGAAAATTAAAGGAAATATGTGACATACCCGTTTTCCACGATGACCAGCACGGCACAGCAATAGTTGTGGGTGCGGCATTGATAAATGCGGTTAAATGTGCCGGCAAAACCTTAAGCGGCATAAAGTGTGTGATAAACGGTGCAGGCTCAGCGGGAATAGCCATAGCCGAGCACCTCATGAAGCTTGGAATAGAAAATATCATTCTGTGTGATAAATTCGGCATTATATGTGAAGGTATGGATGGCTTAAACCCCGCTCACGAGAGAATGAGCAAGCTCACAAACAAGGACAAGCTCACCGGAACTCTCTCGGATGCCATAAAGGATGCGGACGTATTTATTGGCGTTTCTGCACCAAATATACTTAAACCCGAAATGATTAAATCAATGGCTGACAAGCCCATTGTATTCCCTATGGCAAATCCCGTTCCGGAGATTTTCCCGCAGGATGCTCTCGATGCAGGTGCATACATAGTGGGAACAGGCAGATCCGATTTTCATAATCAAATAAATAATGTACTTGCCTTCCCCGGAATATTCCGCGGAGCACTCGACGTTAGGGCAGAGTGCATAAACGATGAAATGAAAATGGCGGCTTCTCACGCCATAGCATCGCTCGTATCGCATGATGAACTTAGCCCCGAATATATAATTCCGCCGGCATTTGACGAGAGAATAGGTAAGACCGTAGCCGAGGCAGTGGCTAAAGCCGCGCGTGACAGCGGAGCTGCCCGTAAATAATTCATACCCAAAATAAATCTATCGACTTTTTTAAACAATGTATTGACATAAAAAAATAATTGTGATATATTACAAATGAGGATGTGATATTATGGAGAATTTAACAGAACTCATTGCAAGTGAAATCAAAAAACAATACAAAAGTGTACGAAAATTTGCAATGCACATAGGAATACCGCAGACAACTCTGTTCAGCGTATTAAAAAACGGTATTAACGGTACGGCGTTTGATACAGTAATGAAAATCTGCCAGACGCTTAACATCAATGTCGTAAATTATGATACACCGTTTAAGATGGATGATGATGTCATGGATGTTATCCAGAAATATAATTTCCTTGATGAAATGGGAATGCATACCGTCAAATTAATAGTCGATGCTGAATATATGCGCTGTGCAGAAGGAAAGCATGCGGAAATAGCTCCGCGCATAGCCGCCTTCGGAGGTATGACGAACGATAGTAATTCATCAAACAAGGCTGTACAGGATGCATTAAGAAGCATTAGAGACGGAGAGTAACCCGACAATTTATGAATCAAATTCAAAAGCACGCTTTCGACATATTAAAAAGATTCAGAACCTACAATATCTCTGCCGACGAACTCAAAGTCGCTATATCCGAATGCGGATATACGATTGTCGAGTATAACAAAACTTCAAACAAATCAAATGTTGAGGTTTTAATACGCGAGCTTCACTTGGAGCCATACTACACCAAGGTGGATGCTTTTACTTATGCAGATGCAAATACTCGGATAGTATTTGTTGCCGAGGATCTTTCGCAAGATGAGCTTCTTGTCGTGCTGGCGCATGAGCTCGGGCATATACTGCTTGATCATATGTCTGATTCGTCAAATATTTTTGGTAAGAGTATCATAAACGAGGGCGAAGCGAACAGCTTTTCATACTGTCTGACCAATCCGAGCTTTGCTGTAAAGCTTAAGCTATTTTTGATATACAATATGAGGTTTTTGGTTGCTCTGTTCGCTATCGTATTGTCTATACTTTTAACTTTATCCACATTGTATATAGTAGCGGACAAATACGAGAAAACGGCCGATATTCAGGCAGATAAATCTGAAAGCGAAGAAGTGCCGGAATATGTATATGTTACCGAAAGCGGAAATAAATATCATAAAAAATGGTGTGTATATCTGGAAAACAAATCCGGCATAAGGAAGTACAGCATCGATGAAATCAAAGATATGTATACCCCATGCAGACTGTGTTTCCCGTCAAAACTTTCTGAAAATGAGACGGACGTAAACAAATAATCGAATAATATTTACCTTGTTTAAAAAATCCCCGACAGCGACTTGTCGGGGATTTTTGCAGTTTTCAATTTTAATATTACATATGTTTGGAAATAAAATTTCTGCTCAAAAAGACGGCTGCATAAAATCTGCAACCGCCATAAAATTTCATTATTCGATTTTGACCTCAAACATTGACAAAGAGCCCTTTAACTTAAGGTCTTTTAATTTCTACCTTTTCAAACGGACTTATAGGCATGCAGCTTTCCAGACTATCCCAAACGAATACCTTGGCATATGCAGCACTGTTAATATCATTTACCACGATATAGATATTCTTTATTTCCTCATTAGCCTTCGTCTTAACTATCGGAATAACCAGATAATCAACTACGCTGTTTGAAGAATTGTAAAATGCCACATGAACACATTCATTTGTGAGGGCTGTGTCAAAGTCAACCTTTATTACAAGCTTACCGTTCACGCGGTTAAAGTCAGAAGAAGTATTGACACTGAGCTGCGCACCGCTGCTTCCGCCGCCGGTAATCTCGCCGTAGCTTGCTGAAGTTGCCTTATACGAATAACCGTATGCCTTACAATATTTAGCCGCATATGCATCGGTTGTAGTATTTATCGTAAGGTTACTATCCTTAAATGCATCGGCACCGATTTGAGTTACATGATACGAGATATCCAAAGTTCCCATCGATGTACATCCGCGAAATGCCTCATCACCGATACTTGTAACCAATTCCGGGAAGGTAAATCCCGTAAGGGCAGAGCAGCCTCTGAATGCCTGAGCACCGATGGTCGTACACAGTGCGGGCGATGTGACTCTTTGAAGAGCCGTACAATCTCTGAACACCCTGTATTCAAGTGTACTTAAAGTGCTTGGTAGGGTCACGTTTATAAGCTTCTTACAGCCGTAAAAAGCCCCTTCGCCTACAGTTTTAACGGTATCGGGCAAGGTCAGAGAAGTAATTCCGGTAAGTGCAAAGCAGTAATCCGGTATAATCTCTACCCCGTCACCAAATGCTATAGTTGACAGTGCGCTGCATCCCGAAAATGGAGGATATGACTCACTTCCGGCAGTTTTGCATTTCTTTGGATAGAAATACAAAATATTTAATTTTGTACAGCCATTAAATGCCGCATTACCGATTTTTGTAACTTTTTCCGGTATTATCAGAGTTGTTATGGAAGTATTACCGTAAAATGCGCCGGTACCTATTTCGATCACAGTATCCGGTATGCTCACCGCCTCTATTTTTGAACAATTATAGAATGCGTAAGAACCGATTGACTCAACACCGGAGCCAATGACAACATTTTTAATTGTGGCTCTGTACTGATACCATGGAGCAGGCTTCGACACCGTATAATCCGGTATTGCACCGCTTCCCGTTATAGTCAATACAGTATTTGTGCTGTCTAATGCATAGCTTACATCGGCAGAAGCCGTCATTATAAACAATGTGCTAAAAACAGCTGCGGCGCACATTGCTATTACAAGTTTGATTAATTTTTTCATTTGTTTTCCTCCGATTTTTAAATTTTGTTTAAACACGTATTTGACCGTTTCCGTTTACGATATACTTATAGCTTGTCAGCTCCTTCAAGCCCATAGGACCCCTGGCGTGTAGCTTCTGAGTGCTTATGCCTATTTCTGCGCCGAAGCCGAATTCAAATCCGTCCGTAAAACGCGTGGATGCATTCACATAAACTGCCGCCGCATCAATGCAAGCGGTAAATTTATCTGCCGTATCCTTATCTTCGGCAATTATACATTCCGAATGTTTGGTAGAATATCTCGAAATATGTGCTATCGCTTCGTCAACATCATTTACGATTTTCACGCTGATTGCATAATCCAGAAATTCCGTGGCAAAATCGACATCCTCTGCCTGTCTTGCGCATTTAAGCTTATTCATAGTCTTTTCGCAGCCGATAATTTTAACACCGAATTTATCAAACTCCTTTTGCAGAAGCTCATAAAATTCATCACTTACATCCTTATGTATTAACAGCGTTTCGGCAGCATTGCAAACAGACGGGCGACTGGTTTTCGCGTTCACCGTTATATCCACAGCTTTTTTAATATCGGCGGATTTATCCACATATATGTGGCAGTTACCCACACCGGTTTGTATAACGGGCACTGTGGCATTTTGCACGACAGCATTTATAAGTCCAGCCCCACCGCGTGGGATAAGCACATCGATATATTTATTAAGCTTCATCATTTCGTTGGCACTTTCGCGGGAGGTATCCTTGACAAAGCCGACAGCAGCTTCATCGACACCGCACTTTTTAAGCGCACCGCGCATTATATCGACAAGCACGGTATTGGTGTTTATCGCCTCTTTTCCTCCGCGGAGAATGACAGCATTTGATGCCTTCAGGCACAAAACCGCCGTATCTGCTGTGACATTCGGTCTTGCCTCGTAAATAATGCCTATTACGCCGAGGGGAACGCGCTTTTTCTCTATTACCAAGCCATTCGGTCTTGAAAATTTCTCAATCACCTCACCTACAGGGTCTGGCAGTGCCGCTACCTTTCGTATACCGTCGGCAATCGCGCGGATTCTGTCCTCATTAAGCGTAAGTCTATCCTTTAATGCCGACGAGATGCCTGCCGATACGGCATTATCAACATCGATTTTGTTTTTTTTCAAAATAATACTGATATTATATTCGATGCTGTCCGCTATGCAGCAGAGCATATCATCCTTTTCTTTCGATGTTAATCGACTTAACTGAACGGAAGCACTCAGTGCCGCCGCGCCGATATTTTCAAGCTCAGTCATAAAATCATTCTCCTTTCGGTGCGCGGAACAGTGTGCCTACCTTTTTTTCATCCAGCAAATCATATATAATATACGGGTCGGCACCATTTAAAATGAACATATCAATTCCGTTTTCGTTTACTATCTGAGCGGCTGCAAGCTTCGTTATCATACCGCCAGTACCGCGCATACTGCCGGCACCTCCTGCGTACGCCTTGACCTTTTCATCCACACCCTCAACGCATGATATCAGCTTTGCATCTGCATATTTTCCGGGGTCCTTGTCATACAGACCGTTTATATCCGACAGTATAACCAGCAGGTCTGCATCCACCAAGCTTGCCACCAATGCCGACAATGTATCGTTATCACCAAACTCAAGCTGTTCGGAGCTTACGGAATCGTTTTCGTTGACGATGGGTATAACTCCGAAGCTGAGCAGAGTTTCAAAAGTATTTACAGCATTATTTTTTCGCGTTTCATCATCCATTATATCCTTAGTCAAAAGCAATTGAGCTACCGTGTGATTATAATCGGCAAACAAACGCGAATAAAAATCCATAAGCTCACATTGCCCTATAGCGGAAAGTGCCTGTTTTTTACGCATTTCGGACGGTCGCTCTTTAATGCCCAGCTTACCCATTCCAACGCTCACCGCGCCGCTGGTCACGAGAATAACATCCTTACCTTGATTTTTTAAATCTGACAGCACCTTAACTATTTTTTCGACACAGCGGATGTTTATACCGCCGCCGCCATATGTCAGGGTGGAGCTTCCAACTTTAAAAACTACTCTGTTTGCCTTTGCAAGACTGCTCATAATAATATTCCTCACATTTTACTTAATTTATTAAACAAAACAGGGTTGCCGAAAAAATGCAAAGGGATATACTTATCCCCTGCAAATCATCAACAACCCTTTAAAATCGAACTTTTCAAAACTACTGACGCAGACCCTCTCTGCACTGTTTGATTTTCTCATTAACACTTTTAACATCTGTTTCAACTCTTTCAAGGAGGTCATCTGCATACTTAATAGCGGCAAGCTTAATCTCTCTGCCGTCCTTCTGTGCCTTGGAGATAATATCATTTGCGTTTGCGGTTGCCTGCTTTGTTATTTCATGCTCATCCACAAGACCCATAATCTTATGTTCTGCCTCTTTGATTTTGGCATCTGCCTGTTTTTGTGCATCGGAAATAATCTTTTTGGAATCCTCCGCAATTGACTTCGCTACTCTCAATTCATCGGGAAGCTGAAGGCTTATATCGTTGATAAGCTCCATAACCTGCTCCTTGTCTATAAAGGTCTTTTTAATAATCGGAATTTCAAAACCTTTCTCGACAACTTCCTCAAGCTCGCTCAATAATTCTATTACATCCATCTTTAGTTTTCCTCCTAAAACTTATTTTTCATAGCCGCGGCGGTGACTTCTTCCTTCATACTGTCCGGAATAAGTCCGTCAAGACAGCCGCCGTGCCTTGCAACCTCTTTTACAATACTTGAACTCAAATACTGATATTTCGCACTTGTCATCATAAACAAGGTTTCTATATCCTTGGAAAGCTTGTGATTCATAAGAGCCATCTGAAATTCATACTCAAAATCCGAAACGGCTCTCAAGCCTTTTATAATGATACCGGCTCCCTTTTCCCGCATATAATCTACAAGCAGACCGGAAAATGTGTCTACCTCCACGTTCCCCAAATCGCTTACTTCCCTTTTAATCCATTCCATACGCTTTTGAATGGAAAACATCGGTGTCTTTGAGCTGTTCACAAGCACAGCCACAAAAACCTTGTCAAAGGTTCTGGATGAACGCCTTATTATATCAAGATGACCGTTTGTGACCGGATCAAAGCTGCCGGGATATAC
>CAYRGA010000002.1:18365-57826 GCA_964423705.1 uncultured Oscillospiraceae bacterium | reverse complement strand
TGCGAAGGAGTATTCAAATCCGTCACCGGTGACGGATTTGAATACTCCTTCGCAA
The DNA here is from genome assembly GCA_964423705.1 of uncultured Oscillospiraceae bacterium. GTDB lineage: Bacteria > Bacillota > Clostridia > UMGS1810 > UMGS1810 > CAKSIN01. The sequence goes on along the minus strand of CAYRGA010000002.1, from coordinate 57,771 downwards.
GACGCATAAAACGTTGTGCGGTAGCCTCCGAAAACTCAACTTTTTCCTCAAGCCATTCGCCCCATTCGCCATGGCTTAACAGTTCCTTGGCTTCAATAAGTCTTTTTCCTATTTCCAATATTGCAGTACCTGCCGTAGCTTTATAAAAATTTATTTCCTCTGTTATTGCTTCTATAGGTCTTTCTGCGTTGAGCTCTGTATTTTCATTTACTGTTAAATCATTCATCTTTTATGCTCCTTTGCTTATTATTTTTTCAAACCATTTATCTACAAATATTTTTACTTTTTCGTTTGCTTCATAACTTTGATTGTTTAGTGCTCGGCATTGTATGATGTGTTTGTTTCGAAGTTCTAAAGTGTAATACGGTTGCTCGGGCTCGTCCGAACGCCGAACGAAGAAAATCATGCAATCACCGTTAGCGACTTTTGAAATGTAACTTCCTACACAATGATGCAGTGCTGTTCCTTCATATATAAGCTCATCCATATTTTTTACTGCACGGATCATCAAATCACCTTCGGCGTATCCGCTCTTTTTAAATTTATTAACCGCCTTTTTAAAATTTTCAACCTCTTTTTGATGCTTCTGCGCTTCTACAAGTGTGATATTGTTGTTATGTGAAGTTATTAAATTCTGCGGAAACAGTACGCTTTTGGTTTTCGTGTCAAGCTTAAGCTTTTCGCATTCTTCCAAATAATCACTGTATATGCTGAATAACCTTATAAGGGGTTCATCGGGCGAAAGCTTCTGTTGATTCTTTAAATAGGTTGCTACTTTGTGCACATTTACATATTTTGAAATTTGTACCGCATAGACGGCGGCGACGTGCGATCTTAAAATTAATTTTATATCCTCCTGCGATATTTCGGCATTGTATAGTTCTTTTACATTTTTCACATCTTCCAATGTCCATGTGCTCGGCTCCATAATTTTTAAGTAGTGCATTGGGAAAGGGAAACATTCCTTCAGCTTTTTCTTTTGCCACCCGATAGCATGTGCCGCTTCGTCCAATCCGAACCCTTTTGTTTTTTGCTCTATAATTCTGTAATAGCCTCTTTTATACAAAAATTCATATACCGGATATTTTACAAATTTGCGGCAATACATAATCGGGTCTTTGGAGATAATCCGCTCATTGTTCATATAATCCGCAAGCTCGGAATATTCGAGCTTTGTTCCCGAAATCACTGCATTAATATCATCACAATAAAACCAATAATCACCGTCGTACACATTTGAACCATTGTATCTCTGCCATGATTCGTGTTTATACTCAACTACACAACCAATGCACGGACTTTTGTAATATGCTGTCCATGCGGCGGATTTTTCGCCTCGGACAGCATATCTGCCGATTTCAACAAGATATTTGTTCAAATCGGCATATCGAGCAGTGTTGTCACGCCGTACGTGCCATTGCCTAAACCACACTGTACCGTCTTTGCCGCGTTGCATCGTTGCGACGTTTTTGACGTTGTCGGCAGACCAGGCGGAAGAATTTTCAAGAACACATTTACATTGCTCCCCACAGCTCGGGCATGTCCTAAATTCGTTTTGCCTGAATTTTTCACCGTGTTGAGCTACAATATTGCTTCGGCAGTATGAGCATACTCCGCGTACATTACCCTTTTTGTAAATTATGGTTCTGTCCTCGTCAATAATGTTCCTTTGTATAAAATCAAAAAAGCCGTTTGGATATTCCTCCGGACAGCTGTATACTTCCGAATCTTCTATGTAACCGCTTTTTCGACGTTTTTCGGCTGTTTTGTTATTGTGCCATTTCTCCATAAGTTCTGACAAATTATCTATCTCATGATTTCCTGTACTCACGGATGAGCAGAGCCGTTTAAGAAGCTTTTCGGATTTATCATTGATGTCATAATATGCATATTGAGGTAAGTCTACAGCTTTGTCACTTGTCTTTGTTTTGCCTTCTTCGTATATTCGATATTCTTTGTTTTTCTTAGAGATAAGCGCACGAAATGACTTTAACTGCGTAGGTATGCCGTACCAATTATATTTTTTGTACTTCGGGTTTGCCGTAAATTCTATCAAATACATTCGCTCGTGCTCAATTGTAACAAGCGAAACATCTATCTTATATCGTATTGGAGTATTTCCCCGACCGTCGTATTTTTTAAAGGGCAGCTCTTTTATACTTTTCGGCATCTTCACTGCAATCACCGCCTTATGCAAAAAACTGTCAAAATCCAAATTGACGGATTTTGAATTGTTTTCGACAGTTTCCGAAAGGGAAGGAACGCCATCAACTTCGCCCTTTGTGTGCGCACGTGCTATGGAATTGGCTGATATGCCAAAGTATTCATCTATTGCGTCGAAAATCTCGCTGTCAGTCATAACAGCACAGTGTTTTGAAGCTTTTTTTGTGCCGCAATCTCTATGTGCTCATATGCACCGTTAAGCGACTTTTCAGGATTGTTTACAGCTTTTGCTACAGTTTCTTCGCTGCATCGGTCTATTATGTAGTGACCTATTATCTCTAAATATTTGTTGCTCGGCTCTTTCTGCATTTCTTCATTTATTTTTGATATTGCATTATACATTTTCATTTCCGCTCTTTCATTTGACATTTGTAAAGAAATGCGTTATAATGAACATGGTTTAGTGCCCCTCCGGGGGTGCTTTTTTATTGTAACGCATTTCATTCTTAAACTCCTATTTTTCCGGAAGTGCTATAACGTCACCCGGATAGATTTCGCCGGTGCAGTCGTTAATTTCCATTATTTTGTGTACTGCTTTTCTTATATCGGCATCTTTTCCGTATGTATCTTCGGCAATTTCCCACAGAGTGTCGCCGTCCGATACAACGTATTGCGTACTTATGCATTCCGCCGTCGGCTGTCGACTTACACTGCATGCTACACCGCCGGTAATCAATATCAAGCCTGCTAAAATAATCCCTGTTTTTCTGTTCATCTTCGTTACTCCTGTTCTAAAATTTCTATGCCCTTCGGGCATGCAATAACTAAATATCCCCGATTTTGGTTTTTTCCGTATAGTTCAACTTGTAAAATACAATTGTCATATTTGTCTTTCGTTAGCTTAATTGAGCTTATATATTCGTAGATTATGCCGTTGCATTTTATTTTGTTGCGATGTATCCATGCATCGATCATATCATCTATGGTCGGGTCGTATGGGTTAAAGTGATTGTTTTGTCTGCTTGGTGCACAAAATCCGTTAAGCTCTCGTATTTTTTCGCCGCGCAGTACTAACTCAGATAGTGTGTATTCTTTCGGTTTGACACTTGGTTCGTTCATCGTTTTCCTCCTTCCGTTCCTTCGTTTTTCATCTTTCAATCATTTTTCTTCCTATCTTGATTTTTCAGATTGTAGGTGCTGTAATCTACCTCAATGAAATTCTTCATGAATGCATATTTTTTGTTCCATTACATATAATCTTTGTTTCAGTACGTCCGCGGTTTCTTAAACTTTCCGTAATCATGCGTTGTGCCAGATTGGCGGAATACTCCAAAAGCAAATTCTTGTCAAGTTTGCCCGTGCGTCCGCGTTGTAGTTCTTTGTAAACTGTCGCAATGTGAACGTTCAACTTGTCTGCAATGTCCGAAGGACGTTCGTTGTTTAAGTACATTACTTCAAGCTGCATTCTGTCGTTATAGGAAAGAAGCTTATATTTCTTTCTTGTCATAGTGTTCAACACCTCCAAAAATAAAAAAATAATGCGAAAGACGTTTAAAATCTTTTCGCATTTAATTATACAATTTAAAAAATACGCGGATGTTTAAGCAGGTAATTCTTGACTAATACGGCAATATATAGTATAATGAATTCACCTAACGGCTTTTGAGGTCTTGCTCATCGATGAAAGCAAACTTATACGTGGCAAAATATGTACAGAGTAATGCTGTTTGATTTATGACGGTAAGACTATCAAATTATTTATAAATATAAAAGGAGTAATTCAAATGGCAGAGTTAAGATATAATCCGCTTATAAAAGATTGGGTTATGATAGCATCACACAGACAAAACAGACCACAGATGCCGAAGGATTGGTGTCCGTTTTGCCCTAATCCCGACAATGACAAGATAAAGGAAACCTATGATGTCATGGAGTATGATAACGATTTCCCGGCACTTTCTCAGAATCCACCCGTACCGGATGATGTGGCGAGCGGAATATATAAGACCAAGCCCGGTTACGGAAAATGCGAGGTAATACTTTATTCTCCGGAGCACACGACCACTATCCCGGAGCTTTCGGTATCGCATATTAAAAAGCTTGTTGACCTGTGGCAGAACAGATTTGTCGAGATATCAAAGGATGAAAAAATCAAATATGTATTCATCTTTGAAAACCGCGGAGAACTGGTAGGTGTTACGATGCCGCATCCGCACGGTCAGATTTACGGATATTCATATATTCCGAAGAAAATTGAGCTTGAGCTTGAGGCTTCAAAGGAGCACATGGAAACTACCGGCGATTGCCTTATTTGTGATATGCTTAAGGAGGAAATCGCTTTCAAACAGCGTGTCATAATCGAAAATGAGCATTTTATAACATTTCTGCCGTTTTACAGCGAATACCCATACGGTGTTTACATTGCGGCGAAAAAGCACATACATAACATTGCTGAGTTTAATGATGATGAAAAAGCGGCACTTGCCGATATTCTTAAAAAGACCGTAGGTATGCTGGACAGTCTTTTTGACTATAAGTTCCCGTACATGATGTGCATGCACCAGACCCCGGTAAATTCCGGTGATGAGTGTAATGAATACTATCATTTTCACATAGAGTTCTTCCCACCGATGCGTTCCAAGGATAAGCAGAAATTTAATGCTTCAAGCGAAACCGGTGTGTGGGCACATTGCAATACTACAGCACCCGAGGTTGTTTCAGATGAACTCAGAGCTGCATATGATAAGTTCATGAGCAGTCCGCTTGCGAAAAATTGGTAAAAGGAGAGTACATATGGAAATAAATGCTATTATAGATGAGTTTATAAAACTTTACGGCGGTGACAGAAGAGATATAAGAATTTTTCAGTCACCGGGCAGAGTGAATTTGATAGGAGAGCATACAGATTATAACGGCGGTTTCGTTTTTCCTGCCGCTCTTACCATGCAGAATACAATCGCTGTGCGAAAAAGAAACGATAACACCATCCGTCTTAAAGCTACAAGCCTTGACATTATGGTTGAAGCCGATATAAATAAGCTTGACTCATACCGTGACTTGGAGTGGGGAAATTATCAGCTAGGTGTTGCATACATGCTTCAGAAGGCAGGCTATGATATCGTTGGCTGTGATATGCTTCACGACGGCACAGTGCCTTACGGAAGCGGTCTTTCTTCATCTGCGGCGATTGAAGTGTCAACAGCGCTTTGCTTGGCTACCTTCTCAAATGAGAAAAACGGCATTGATAAAGAGATTGACATGATAGAAATGGCGAAAATCGGTCAGAAGGCTGAGAACGAATACTGTGGTGTAAATTGCGGTATTATGGATCAGTTTGCTTCGGCAATGGGTAAGAAAGACTATGCCATATTCTTGAAATGCGACAGCCTTACGTATGACTATGCACCGCTTGAACTCAGCGGAAAGAAAATCGTCATATCAAATACCAAGAAAAAGCATTCTCTCGGTGCTTCCAAGTATAATGAAAGACGCTCTGAATGTGATAAGGGCTTTGAAATACTCAAAACCGCAATGCCTGAGAAAAACTGCCTGGGCGAGATAAGCGTAGCGGAATTTGAACAGCATAAGCATTTAATTGATGATGAGATTATATTGAAGAGAATTAAGCACGTAATCTATGAAGACGAGAGAGTCCTCGAATCTGTAGATGCCCTTAAAAACGGCGATATCGTACTCTTTGGTCAGCTTATTAATGAATCGGGCGATTCGCTTCGGTATGACTATGAAGTTACAGGTGATGAGCTTGATGTAATGGTTGAGGAGGCTCGCAAGATTAAGGGTGTATTGGGCTCCAGAATGACCGGAGCGGGCTTCGGCGGATGCACTGTCAGCATAGTTGAGGCTGATGCTGTAGATGAATTTATCGATAAAGTCGGCGAAAATTACAAGGCTCGGACCGGCATCACACCTGAGTTTTACGTTTCCGATATAGGTGACGGAGGCAGAGAAGTTGCGGATTTTTAAACCGAAAGGACGGACAGGCATATGGATATCATAGTTGCGACCAATAATCACGGAAAAGTAAAGGAAATTAAAAATATTCTTTCCCCTCACAATGTAATGAGCCAGAGTGAAGCGGGAATATCTATTGAGGTTGAGGAAACCGGAGATACTTTTTTGGAAAATGCACTGCTTAAGGCAAGGGCAATAAAGCCGTACACCGATTGTGCGATTATTGCCGATGACAGCGGATTGATGGTGGATTATCTGAACGGCGAACCCGGAGTTTATTCGGCGCGTTACGCCGGTGAAAACACCACACCGGAGCAGGGTATGGAAAAGCTTTTGAAGAATATGGACGGTGTACCGTTTAATGACCGCGCGGCGCATTTTACCACGGTAATCGCGCTTATTCTCCCGGATGGAAGCGAGTATAACTTTGAGGGCTCGTGCGATGGCTATATCACCAATATACGCAAGGGCGAAAACGGTTTCGGATTTGACCCGGTATTCTTTTATCCACCGCTGAATAAGACTTTTTCGGAGCTTACCGATGATGAGAAAAACAGCGTCAGCCATAGAAGCAAGGCTATAAATAAGCTTGCGGATTTTTTAAATGACATTGATAAGGATAATATGCTGTGATAAGTTAATATTGATTTTGTAAATGGGAGATATTGAAATAAAAGTATGGGCGACCTATGTAGTCGCCCTTTAAATATGCTTTTTTTATAAAAATTTTAATGAAATCGGGCGGAGATATTTATATTCTGCGCCTTGCATGCGTATATCAAAATGTGTCGTAAATCACTGTTTCGTCAATCGGTCTGTATTTAAAGTGCATTTCGATAGGTTCGGCTTCTTCATGCGGATATCCCATAACCAATAATGCAAGCGGTTCAATGTTATCGGGAATGTTAAATTCTTCACGCATGGCAGACGGGTTAAAGTGCATAACCCAGCATGCACCGACGCCGATGTTGTGTGCTTGAAGGAGCATATGCGCCGCTACTATGGCACCGTCTACGGGAGCTGAAATCGCACCGTCGTACGGTCTTGTCCAGGTTTCATCTTTGTTATAGCAAACAAGCATCGCACAAGGGGCATTAAAATGGCTTCTTGTGCATTTTTTTAGCTTTTCTGTAGAGTCATCCGTGTTTAAAACCAAAATCCTTTGAGGCTGATAGTTACAGCCTGTGGGTGCCAAATGACCGGCGTGAAGTATTTTATCGATATCTTCTTTTTCCAAATGCTTTTCCTTAAATTTTCTGACGGAGTATCTGTCCGCTATTAATTTTTCAAAATCCATTGCTGTTACCTCTCGTATATGTTTAGGGTATCGGTACGGTGAGTTTATTTTGCGAACATAGTACCTATACCGTGGTCGGTAAATAATTCCAAAAGTATTGAATGAATTATTCTGCCGTCTATTATATGAACACGTTCCACGCCGTTATGAACTGCGTTTTTACAGCCTGTTACCTTTGGTATCATGCCGCCTGTTATGGTTCCGTTTTCGATCAGGCTGTCCGCATCATCAACGTCAATACGGTGAATCAGGTTGCCGTCCTTGTCCAAAACACCGCGGACATCGGTTAGATACATAAGTTTTTTCGCACTGAGTGCCTCGGCTACCGCAGCTGCCACACTGTCGGCGTTTATATTGTAGCTGTTTCCCTCATCATCAACGCCTATCGGTGCTATGACCGGTATGTATTCATCGTCGGTGAGAAGGTCGATAACCTTTGTATTAACCTTGATTATCTCGCCGACATATCCGATATCGGTTTTTTCGCCGTCAACCTCGGTATAGTATTTTTTGCATTTTATGAGATTGCCGTCAAGTCCGCATAAGCCTATGGCTTTTCCGCCGGCATGGTTCAGCTTTGACACGATATCCTTGTTGGTTTTTCCGACCAAAACCATCTGTGCTATATCGATGGTGTCCTTGTCGGTGACACGAAGTCCGTTTATGAATTTGCTTTCGATGTTGTATACATTAAGTGTATTGGTAATGTCTGGTCCGCCGCCGTGAACTATGATAGGGTCTATACCTACATATTTCAGAAGGGTGATATCATCCATTACGGAGTTCTTCAAGTCCTCGTTTACCATGGCATTTCCGCCATATTTTATAACTATGCGTTTTTTGTATAATTTCCTTATATAGGGCAATGCTTCGATAAGTATGTCAGCTTTTTTTATACTCATTTCGATTGTATCGCCGCTGCTTGTAAGTCCGCTCATGTAATTTAACCTCCTACAGATAAAATGCCGGTACATCAATGCCGGTGGTTTCGTCTATGCCGAACATTATGTTCATGTTCTGCACTGCCTGTCCGGCAGCACCCTTGAATAAATTGTCGATTGCCGAAGATACTACGATTCTTTTGAGCCGTGTATCTATTTTAAAGCCTATATCGGCGAAGTTTGAGCCTGCCACGTGCTTAGTTTCGGGAAGTGTGCCGGATGCCATTATGCGTACGTAATGCTCGTCTTGGTAGAATTTCTTGTAAATATCATATATATCCTCGTCTGTATATTCGCCGTTTAAATTAGCATAGCTTGTCGCCAGTATTCCGCGCTTGAGCGGTATGAGGTGAGGTGTAAATGATACCATAATCTCATCCTCGGCAGCCTCGCTCAGCTCTTGTTCAATTTCTGATGTGTGTCTGTGAGTGGCGATTTTATACGCTTTCATGTTTTCGGTACATTCGCAAAAGCTGTACGGGAGCTTTTCTGTTCTTCCGGCTCCGCTTACGCCGGATTTGGCATCGATTATTATGTTATCGTGCTTTACCGCACCCGTTTTTAAAAGGGGATACAGGGCTAATATGGAGCATGTGGTATAGCAGCCGGGATTTCCTATCAGACGTGCGGTTTTTATTTTATCACGGTGTATTTCGCACAGACCGTATACCGCTTCTGCCAGTATATCGGGTGCGCAGTGCGGCTCGCCGTACCACTGCTCATAGACCTTTACATCGTTGTATCTGAAGTCACCGCTTAAATCAATAATTTTTATTCCTGTTTTGTACAGCTCGGGAATTACCACTTTTGATGCACCGTGAGGAAGGGCAGTGAAAACGACATCACAGCTTTCGGCTATTTCCTCCACACACAGCTTCTCACACTCGACATCACAGATGTTTTTTAAGCTCGGATAAACCTCTGAAATTTTTTTGCCCACGAAACTTTGGGAAATGAGTTTTGTAATTTTAACCTCGGGATGACAACTTAAAATTCTGACTGTTTCTATTCCCGCATAGCCGGTAGCACCTAAAACGCCTGCACGTATCATATATTTCATTCCTTTCAGAAAAGTATATTTTTTATAAATCGTTAAAGCCTATGAATTGAGTATGTCTGACCGAAACAGTTTATTTTGCCGACACCGAATCCAAGACTTAATATTGATTACAGTTATAATTATACAACTTTTTTGCATAAAATCAAGTCTAATGTGCATATTTTATCAAAAACTTCAAAAAAATCATATAATATCAGTGTAAAACCTTAAGTAATGCATAAAATACAGCCGGATTTTTTAATGCGCCTTTTTAAAGTTTATGCATTGTATTCATAATAATTGCATTTTTAATGCAAAAGGGCTTGCGTTTGCAAACCCTTTTATCACACTACGGACAGAATCAGTTAGTCTATACCGATGCACTCATAGCCGAGCTCGTTTACGGAGTTTCTGATTTCCTCAGTATCGGGAAGAACATCACATTCTATGACTGCACTTTTTTGCTCTAAATTTACGGTTACATTCCCGTATTTTCCGAGAGTATTCCTTACTCGTTCGGAACATTTTTCACACATCATACCGTTGATTTTTACCGTTAAAAGCAATTTTTGCACCTCCATATCGTCATTCTGAATTTTTTGAAGCTTGGCTTCTTCGTCAAGCTGCTTTGCCGCATTGTAAGATTTTTTCCTTTCCTTGATGTAAAAATAACCTGTAATGATTATCAATACAATTAAAATAGGTATCTCAATATAGCGTGGCATTTTCTTTCTCCTTTCATCTGCTGTATAATTTGTATAATTGGGCATACTTGCCGTTTTGATTAATTAATTCGCTGTGAGTTCCGGTTTCTTCTATTCCTTTTTCAGTCAGAACTATTATTCGGGTGGCATTTTTTATGGTGGTAAGTCTGTGGGCTATCGTGAAGGTTGTTCGGTTTTTGGCTAGCTTTTCGAGGGATTTTTGCACGATAAGCTCACTTTCGTTGTCAAGTGCCGAGGTTGCTTCGTCAAGTATGAGTATCGGCGGATTTTTAATGAACAGCCGCGCAATGGATATCCTTTGCTTCTGTCCGCCCGAAAGCTTGAGCCCGCGTTCGCCGATGTAGGTATCGTATTTGTCCGGAAGTGACATTATAAACTCATGCGCTCCGGCAAGCTTGGCAGCTTCGACTATTTCCTCATCGGTTGCATCGTTTTTGGCGTATGTTATATTATCACGCACAGTTCCGGAGAAAAGGTATACCTCCTGCTGGACTATGCCGATATTGTTTCTGAGGGATTTAAGTGTCACATCCTTAATGTTAATGCCGTCAATGTAAATGTTCCCGTCGGTTAGGTCATAAAAGCGTGGCAGAAGATTGCACAGTGTGGTTTTTCCGCTTCCGGAAGGACCGACTATGGCTATGTTTTCACCTTTTGATACATCAATGTTTATTCCCGAAAGCACATCGTCCTCGTTTTCATCATACTTAAAGGTTACTTTTTCAAATTTTATATTTCCTTCTACGTTTACAAGCTCTTTCGCATCGTCAGAATCGGTTATATCGGCTTTCTGATTCATAATCTGGCTGAATCTCTCTATTCCGGTGATGCCCTTTTGAAATTGCTCCGTAAATTCGACGATTTTTCGTATGGAGGTGATGAGTGTCTGAATGTACAAAAGATATGCTATCAAGTCCGCAGCATTGATTTTGCCTTTAATCATAAAGAGCGAACCTATAATTAAAACCGCCACATACATAATTCCGTCGAAAAATCGTGTGCTTGATTGAAAGAGAGCCATGTAAAAGTATGATTTTTTCTTGCATTGATAAAACCTTTGGTTTCCCTTTTCAAATTTTTCCTTTTCCAGGTCCTCGTTCGCAAAGCTTTTGACTACACGTATGCCGAGAAGACTGTCTTCAAGTGAGGAGTTAAGCTCGCCTATTTGCTCACGCTGCAAAGCGAAGGCTACCTTCATCTTTCCTCTGAACATTCGTATCGAGGTCAGCATCAGCGGCAGAATCAAAAACAGAATCAGCGTAAGAGGTATGTTTATACCGGACAGTATAATAAACGAACCGATTATTTTTATGGCGGCGATAAAAACCTCTTCAGGGAAGTGGTGAGAAAATTCTGTTATATCAAATAAATCATTGGTTACACGTGACATTATCTGACCGATTTTCGTGTTGTCAAAGTAGTTGAAGGACAGCGTCGTTAAATGGTCGAATATATCACGACGCATGTCAGTTTCAAGCATTGTTCCCGTGATGTGACCGATGTATGCCATGAAATAGTTTGCCGCAGTGTCCGTTATTCGTAGGAATAAATACAACCCGCCCAGCCTTAAAACTGTCGGAAGCAGAAGCTCTGCCGCACCACCTATGGCTTGATTTGTGATAAACCTCACTATCATTGGAAATACCAGCTCGCATATCGTGGATACAGCCGCACATATGAGGTCGATGATTATTAAGCCGGCATAAGGCTTATAGTATGGCAGAAACGCTTTAAATGAGCTTTTCGGTTTATTATTTTTTTCTTTTTTTGTTTTCATAATTTCCTCTTTATTATTTAAGTGATATTACGGACGATAAAAGTCCGCGGCTTATGCCCAGACCTCTGTGTGAAAAAAGGTCTTTTTTATTACAGCAGGTGCATAAATCCGATACAGCAATGCTACTTTCGGGTACGCCGGCATCCGTGAGCATGCGGCGGTTTATATATGCCAAATCCAGAAAATATTTTTCACCGTCAAATATAATTCCCTCATTTTCTCCGAATCTGTTTTTAAAATCGCAGTACAAATCCTTTGATACCTCGTAGCAGGCGGGACATATGCATGGGCCTATCACTGCGATTACGTTTTTCGGGTCGGTTCCGAAGGTGCTTTTCATCTTATCCAGAGTTTTGAGTGCCAGTCGGTTATATGTTCCGCGCCAGCCGCAGTGTGCATTTCCGACAGCATGGTTTACCGTGTCTGTAAAAGCTATGGGCACACAGTCAGCTGTGTGTATCACCAAGGGTAAATCTTTAATGTTTGTGATATGTGCATCAACATCGGTGTAGTCGCGCTCTTTGAAAATACCCTTTCCGCAGTCACTCAAATCGGCTATTCGCACATTGTCGCTGTGCGTCTGCTTGGCAAATACAAGGCGATTTATGTCAAATTCCGCCGCATCACAGAAGCGGCGGTAATTTTCAATTACGTTTTCCTTATCATCTGTGGTTTTAAAACCGAGATTGAGGGTTTTAAGTCCGTCAAGCTTCGACACACCTCCGTGTCTGGTTGATACCGCATGGTTTATAAAATCGATGCTTTCGAGAATTTTAAAGCGCATGTATGTGACGCCGTTTTTTGTGTAAATATTAAATACATCAGAATTCATCCTTCATATCCTTTCCGAAATGTTTTTTGCAAATCAGACACGCCGAAAATCCGAAAAGTATTCCCAATAAAATTCCGCCGAGCACGTCGGTGGGGTAGTGCACGCACAGGTAAATGCGCGAAAATGCCATCAGCGCGGCAAAAACATATGCTGCGGCTCCGAGGCGGCGATGGTTTATAAATACAGCTGTTGCACTTGCGAAGGAGGCAAGTGTATGACCCGACGGAAATGAAAAATCCGTCGGCTTCGGAATTATAATTTTAAGGGACGGCATGACATCAAAGGGTCTTGTACGCGCTATCAGCGGTTTTAAAATTGCATTTCCGAATAACAGACACATTATAAGCGCAGCTGCGATGCATATGCCGCATTTTCGAGTCTTTTTAAAAATAATACATAATACGGCTATGCATATCCATATTAATCCTTTGTCGCCGAGTATGGAAACAATTTTAAAAAATATATCCAAAGCACGACAGCCAAGCATGTCGTTTAGCTTCGTGATTAGGTTTATTTCAAATAAATTCATACTGTTCACCGATTTCGTTTGTTTTTGATATATATTATAATATTAAGCCTTGATTTAGTCAAGGGCGGTTTTGCTTGAGTATTTTGGCATATTCGGACGGTGAAATGCCTTCATACTGCTTAAAGACGGTTGCGAAGTAATTGCTGTCGTTAAATCCGCAGCGGTATGCTATCTCGGTTATCGGCACTTTTTTGGAAGCTATTATCTGTTTGGCATTCAGGAGCTTATTTGATATGATATATTCCTTGTAGCCGATTCCGATTTGCGTTTTAAACAATCTTGATAATTTTGATATGGACATTGAGTATTTTTCGGCTGTTTTCGCTAATGATAATTCGGTTATCGGCGCATTGATATTTTCATTTATGTATTCTATAATGCTTTTTATTTCGGGTTCAAAAATATTTTTGCTCTGAGTTTTTTTATCAGCGTTAATTCTGCTCAGCAGTACTATAAGCTCGTTTAGCTGGAAATTGAGCAATTCTTCCCAATATTTGTTTTTGTCCGCAAATTCATGATATATTTTTGAAAATAATAAATCCGTTAAAAAGTATTCGTTTTGATTTAACTGGATATGCCTTTTCTTAAATAATTTAGCGCAGGTATCGCGGAATTTTTCGTATATGTGTGATTCTGAAAATTTTATGGTATAGTATATGTACTTTCCGGTGTTTTTGAATATTGCTTTGTGAAATACGTTTTTGTCTATTAATACTATGCTCCAATTTGATATATGAAAAAGCTCATTTTGTATGAAGTAATTAAAGTTGGCTTGCTTTATAAAAACCAATTCGTAGTAAGGGTGATAATGATTTGCCGATTCTTTTTCTATGTTGGAAGTAGTTTTTTTGATGTCAATATATTCATTCATATTAAATATTTGCATAAATACACCATCCTTTACATGAAAATTATAATGTATTCCGTAGCTTTTGTCAACATTATTCACGGACGATTCCGGTCGATAAACAATCAATTGTACCGTTATATATTTCGATCTGTTCCAAATTATGATAAAGTATGCAAAATCTCAAGAATTTTGCAAGAAACAAATTGGAAAAAACAGGTAAAAGCGAAAAAAATTATGTTTTTTGTGCAAAAAAACGAAGATTTAAAACAAAAAAGAAAAAAACAAAGGTAGTTTTTTCGGCGATGTATTAAACTACAGGTAAGATATAGCTGTAATGTAATTTATAAGGAAGTTGAGGGATGAAAATTGAGAACATTTAAAGGAATATACGGCATTGTACTTACACCGTTTAAAAGTGACGGTAAGCCGAACTTGGAGGCGCTGGAAAAGTATGCGAGCCGTGCGGCTGAGAATCCGTCAATGACCGGACTTGTGGTTTGCGGTTCAACGGGAGAGTTCACAAGGCTGAGCTTTGAAGAAAATGTGGATATTATGAAAACAGTGAGCCGTGCAAATGCCGGAAGAAAACATTTTATCTGCGGTGCGACAGCCGGTGATAGTTATACCGCAAGTAAATACTGTGAGTGCATAGCCGAGCTTGGGGCAGACGGTGTCTTGCTTGCTCCGCCATATTATTTTAAATTGACCGATGATGAAATATATGCGTATTATGCCGACGTGATAAACAGTATGTCAAATGCGCTTCCGTTTATAGGGTATAACATTCCCCAGTGTACAAACGGTGTCAGCGTGAATGTCTTTGAGAAATTATTGCAGTTTGAATGCCTTAAAGGCTATAAAAATTCCTGGAACGATATGCAGGAAATAACAACGGAAATTGCGCTGAGAGATGCCAAACGAAACGATGTTTCGATGTTTACCGGCTTGGATGCATGTCTTTACTGTTCTTTAGCTCTCGGTGTTGTCGGTATATTTTCCGCAATAACGTACCTTATGCCGCAGATTGTGGATGTTATTTACAAGGATTTCGGAAAAAGTGAACGGGCGTTTAAATGCCAGTGCGATTTGATAAAACTTATAAATGTGGTGAATCGATTCACCTTCCCATACGGTTACAGGCTTTTAAGCCTGGCAGTGGGAGAGGATTTGGGTGAAGGCAGAGAGGCAGTTCCCCCGCAGCTTGCCAAAGAGTCCGAACGAGCAGTAGAAGATATGCGGATGATTTATAAACAGCTTTGCAAAGATTATGCAGAAATTAATTAGTATATATTATGATTGAGAGGTTATATAAAATGAAAATTACAAGAGTGGAACCAATATTGCTTTCTTATAAGTACAAGCCGGACGAACAATGGGGTTGGTCAGGCGGTGAAGTTAAGGTATGGCATACTTCGCTGGTTAGAGTATGGACAGATGAAGGCATGTACGGCCTCGGAGAAATGGGGACCGGACACTACATTCCGGAGGCTGCAAGGGCAGTGTGCAATTTCCTTGAAAAAACTTTGATTGGTGCAGATCCGTTTGAAATAAATGTTCTTTTTGAAAGAATGTATAAGCTCGGAGCCAACTGGGGCAGGCGCGGCATAGCAATGGGCGTAATCAGCGGTATAGAAAATGCTCTTTGGGATTTAAAGGGCAAGGCACTCGGAGTTCCGGTACATTCGCTTCTCGGCGGAAAGTTCCGTAATTCCATACGCACTTATGCAAGCGGTGGTATGGAACAGCCTATTGATTCGCTTGTAAAAGAAGTCAATAGCTACCTCGAAAGAGGCTTTACAGCCGTTAAAATCAGAGGCGGCTATGATGCTAAGCGCGATGTTGAGAAGGTAAAGGCAATAAGAGAAGCTTTGGGATACGATTTTGATCTTGCTATTGACTGCGGTCAGGGATATGTGCCGTTTGCATGGTCTGCCAAAGAGGCTGTTAAGGTTGTTAAAAAGCTTGAGGAATATGAACTTATGTTTATTGAAGAGCCATGCAGAACCGATGAGCTTTCCGTATATTCGGAGGTGAAGGCGGCAAGCGGCTCCACACCTATTGCAGGCGGCGAAAACGGCTGTTCGATATATGAGTATAAAGCACTTGTTGACAATAAATGCGTTGACATAATTCAGCCTGATGTGACACATGCCGGCGGCATAGGCGTGGTTAAGAGAGCAGCAGAGTATGCAGAGCTCAGCGGCATAAAGGTAGCACCTCATGTATTCCGCTCCGGCGCATCGTTTGCGGCGCATCTGCACCTTTTGAGCGCAATACCGAATGCGCTGATATGCGAATTCCAGCAGGTTGCAAACCCACTTAGAGAGGAACTGTTAAATCAGCCGATAAAAATGGTAAACGGCGAGATTGTTATTCCCGACGAACCGGGACTCGGCATACACATAGATGACGAGATAATTGAAAAATACGCGTACATAGCAGGCACTGAGCAGAGATTTAAGGTGGAATCAAAATAATATGATAACGGATTTTCGAAGAATGGATTTTGCACATATAGATTGCAAAGCATCAATACTTGTTAAAGATTATCCGGAAAGTCAAAATATAAAAATAGGATGCTTCGGATATTATTTAAAAAAAGACGGCAGGCATATAATTATCGATACCGGTATAGATGACTTGGACACTGTTAATGCCACAAAGTCAAGCAAGGATGACTGGCAAAGAGCCGACGGTGAGTGTTCCATGGGAGATAATTTAAGAAATATCGGCTTGCGTGCTCAGGATATAGACGAGGTTTATATAACGCATAGCCACTATGACCATATTTCTTCATTATATATGTTCACAAATGCCGATGTGTATATATCAAAATCCGAATATGAATATTTGGTAGGCGAGGTAAATCCGCATTACAAGTATTTGAAAGCTGTAATTGATTTTTTGGAAAATAAAAAATCCGAAGAAAAGCTCAAATTGGTAGATGATGAATACGTTGCTTTTGGTATTCGCTGCAAAACCGTTGGCGGTCACACACCGGGAAGTATGATTGTATATGTTGACAACATGCTTTTTACCGGAGATGCGGTATTCCTTTTGAAAAATATCGAAGAAAACAGACCGATAGGTTTTTGCAAGGAGCCTGAAAATGCATTAAATGCGTTGAGACTCTGCGGTGAGCACAAGGGCTATGTGTTTACGGGGCATGATTTGAAGTGCCGTAAGAATATGGAGGAAATAAATGTTTGATTTAACCGGAAAAACAGCATTAATAACAGGTTCAAGCCGCGGAATAGGCAGAGCTATAGCTGAAAAACTTGCCGAAGCGGGCGCTGATGTTATAGTTCATGGAAGAACCGACAGTGACAGCCTGAACGAAACCGCCGAAGCAATAAGAAAAAAAGGCAGAAGTGCATATACGGAATTTGCCGATACGCATGAACCTGAGCAAATCGAAGAAATGTTTGCAAGAATAAAGAAAAAACACAAAAAAATAGATATCCTTGTAAATAATGCCGCCATACTTTCCAGAGTTCCTTTTTTGGAAATGGATTACAACGAATGGGACAGAATAATGCAGACCAACGTCAGGGGGTATTTCTTGTGCAGCAAGCTTGCGGCAGAACTTATGCTCCCGCAAAAGTACGGAAGGATTATAAATATTTCTTCCATTTCTCAGTATGAGGCGGCACCCGGAAGAATACACTACTGTGCTTCAAAGGCTGCAATCGGAATGCTTACGAAGGGACTGGCGTTGGAACTTGCACAGTACGGAATAACTGCGAATGAGGTTTTGCCGGGAAGCATACATACAGATTTTAATGATGATGTTTTAAGTGATAAGGAGTATTATCAGAAATGTGTTTCCGGTATTCCGCTCGGAAGAATAGGCAAGCCCGAGGATATTGCCGGAGCGGTTGTGATGCTTGCTTCGGATGAAGCATCATACATAAGCGGTGCCGAAATAGTTGTAGACGGTGCGAAAATGGTGTATTAGGGGGTAGAAGATATGTTTAAGGGTGTTTGTCCCGTAATCAATGTTCCGTTTAATGAGGATTATTCCATAGATTACGAAGGACTTGAAAATATTGTGAATTATGTTATTTCACAAGGCTGCGAAAGTGTTTGCCTGTTCGCATTTAACAGCGAGCCGCACAAGCTGTCGCTTGGTGAAAAGAAGCAAACAACAGAGCTTTTTTTGAAGGCAGTAAATAAAAGGATTTACACTTTGATAGGAATTGTGGAAAATTCAATTCCCGATTGCATAGACCTTGGCAATGAAGCAAAAAAATTCGGTGCAGACGGAATCATACTTTATCCGCCGGCGCTTTCCACACCGACAGGTGATGAGCTTATAAATTATTTTAAAACAATTGCCGATGCGGTGGATTTGCCTGTGATGATACAGGATAATCCGCGTTCAACCGGTGTAAATATGAGCTTGGAATTTTTGCTTGAAGCATATGAAAGGATTCCGCAGTTTGATTATATAAAGGTTGAGTGTCCGATCCCCATGCGGAAAATGAAAAAAATAATGCAGGCAACTGATAATAAAATGAAGTGCTACAGTGGCAACGGCGGAATATTTGCCGTGGATGCTTTTTTAAACGGTGCCTACGGAATAATGCCCGGCGTGGTAATGTGCGGTCACTTTAACAAAATGTACAATTTATTAAACGCAGGAAAAATTGATGAAGCTAGAAATATGTTTGAAAAAATACTTCCATTCACTTGGTATGAAGACCAATCCCTGGAGTTCTATATATCATGTGAGAAATATCTACTTTGGAAGATGGGCATTATCAAAAGCCCGACTGTAAGAAAGCCTGAGGTCACTCTGGATGATGACGAAATTCGTGAGCTTTTGAATTTGTATGGCAGATTGTAAGATTACAATATCAAATATTGTTAAAGGAGGCAGAGTGATGGATTCAAAACTACATATATTTTATTTTTCATCTACTCATTGGGACAGAGAATGGTATCAAAGCTTTCAGCGATTCAGATACCGGTTGGTTAATATGCTTGACGGTCTTATTGAGGTTTACAATAATAATGACGATTATAAAACCTTTCATACAGACGGCCAGACAATTATTTTGGAAGATTATGCCGAGATTGCGGATGAAAAGCATGTACAGCGTTTGAGAGAACTTATAGAACAGAAAAAGATTATGATCGGTCCGTGGTATGTTATGCCGGATGAATATTTGGTTTCAGGTGAGAGCCTTATACGAAATCTAATAAAAGGTAATCAAGTTGCGGAAAAATGGGGAGCTTCTACCTGGAAATATGGCTATGTGTGTGATATTTTCGGGCATATAGCTCAAATGCCGCAGATTTTTAACGGCTTCGGAATTAATTATTCCTTGCTGGGACGAGGAACTACTGAGAATGACCCTGTATATTTCAGATGGCAGTCGCCGGACGGAAGCGAATGTTTAAACTTTAATTTGGAACCGGAGGACGGCTACGGCGCATTTAAACTGCAGGTATATGTGGATGTTGACAATCCAAAAGCCGACAATCCCGTTATCGCTGAAAAAATCAAAAACTATATAGAAAGAGAAATCAGTAGGAGTAATATACCGATAGTTATAATTATGGATGGAAGCGATCATAGCGATGCGGTCGCTGAAGTACCGCAGTATATAAGAAAAATACAGGAAATGTATCCGAATGCTGAGGTTCATCATGTGGATTTGTGTGAGCAAGGCAAGCTGCTTGAAAATTATAAACCGGTTTTGCCTGTGATAAAGGGAGAATTGAACAAAACGTCGATTAACCTTCATCACTATCTGCATTTGATTACAAATACGCTGTCGAGCTATTATCCGCTGAAAAAGGAAAACGACGAGTGCCAGTATATTCTGGAAAAAGAAACCGAACCCATGTGTGTTACAGCGATGCTGGAAGGCAGAGAGTTAAATTCGGCATATGTGAAAAAAGCATATGAATATCTGTTGAAAAATCATCCGCATGATTCGATTTGCGGTTGCTCTGTGGATCAAGCACATAAAGATATGAAGTATCGCTTTGCACAGGTTAAAGAAATATGCTCGGTTTTAAGAGATTATTACATAAAAGAGGATATGCAGCTGACAGATGAGGTATCTGCCGATGCCGAGCAGATACTCACACTATACAATTTCCTGACATATGAAACAGAGCGAACGGTGACTGTAGATTTGAAATTTGATTTGAATTATCCCGAGATGTTTGAGGAACCGTTCGGATATGAGAAAATAAACAGCTTTAAGATATTTGATGCGGACGGCAATGAAATCCCGTATCAGCTTGTAAACATCAGGCGCGGTGAAAGAGTACGCCGCTGGAATTTGAGCGCGACCCGTCAGAAGGATATACACAGAGTTACCTTTAAAGCTAAAATCCCGGCTTGCTCAAAAGCTCAGTACAGAATAGTACCGTCCGAAAAACCGGTGCGGTATCTGAAAAAGCTGAAATCCGGTTTGGATTACATGGAGAATGAGTTTGTGAAGGTTTGTATTGCTTCAAACGGTTCCCTGACAATCATCGATAAGGCAAGCGGCAAAACTTATTCCGAGCTTGGCAATTTCGTCGATGACTGTGAAATCGGTGATGGCTGGTATCATGTAAATCCTGTTTGCGGCAGTGAGATAAATTCATCTTGCATAAACTGCGAAATAGAAAAGGTTGAAAGCGGAGTGTCGAGATGCGTTTTCAAAATTACACGTCGGCTCAATGTACCTCAGGAAATGGAAAACACAGCGATGTGCAAAAAGCAGAGTAAGCATTATACCGAGCTAAAAATCGAAACTTTTGTCGGACTTTCGGAAGAAAATCGCTATGCTGATGTAAAAATGATGGTTTACAATACGGCAAAGGACCATAGACTGAGAATGTTTTTCCCGACGGGCATTACAACCGATAATTACTTTGCGGGTCAGGCATTTTATTGCTGTAACAGAAAGACCGGTATTGACTATCAAACTCAAAGCTGGAGCGAGATTGAGCAATATGAAAAAGCTACAAACGGAATTGTCGGAAAAAGAGCTGAGGACGGAAGCGGAATCGCGTTTGTATCGTCGGGAGGCATACACGAATGTGCGGCATATGATGATGATAACGGAAGCTTGAGCGTTACTTTGCTTCGAAGCTTCAGAAGAGCGATATCCATTGACACTTATGTTGAAGCTCAGTTAAATGATGTGCTTGAATATTCCTTTGCATTGGCACCGCTTGACAGCGGAGTTAAATATGCTGATTTGGTTAAAATTCAGGAGCTTATGTCGGCAGACGTACATGCAGTTATGAAAGGCGCAAGCGAGAGCCGGCCGATTAAGAAGTATCTTCCGCAGATAGAGGTTACGGGAGAAAATATTGTGACAAGTATCGTAAAACGTCCGGAAAGCGGGGAAAATAACACATTAGTGGTGAGAGTGTTCAACGCATCGGATGAAAAAAGCCGCGGAAGCATAGTAACATCTAAAAATATCATTTCCGCATCGCGTGTTAACCTTAATGAGGAATATAAAGATGATGCTCAGCACAATCAAAAGCGTGTGGATTTTGATTTGAATCCGTGGGAGATTGCAAGCTTTAAATTAGCAGTTGATATTTAGTATCGGTATTTTAATCGGCAGCACTAAGCTGATGATTAAAAATAAAAAATGCGGTAAGCAAATAATTTTTAAAGGAGAGATTGATTTATGAAAAGATTTGTAGCTGTTATGTTATTGGCAGTAATGGTATTTTCCTTTTCTGCCTGCGGAAGAAAGGACACTGCCAAGGATGATGGTATTTATACCGTAAATTGGTATATGCAGAAGCCCGTTTCGGATATGTCACATCAAAAATCCGTAGAAGCGGAAGTTAACAAAATACTTGAAGAAAGAGTCGGCGCACGAATTAAATTTAATTTTTTGGATGCCGCTCAGTGGGAAAATCGCGTTAATGTTATGATTGCTTCAAATGCGGACTTTGATATTTTGTTTGCCGGCGGTAAGTTCCACGAATACGCTCGCAAAAATGCATTTTTGGATATAACCGATTTGCTTGATAAATATGGCAGTGATATCAAAGCAAAGACTGATGATTTTGCTTGGGATGCAGTTAAGCGCGAAGGAAAGATATACGGTATCCCCGGTCAGACCTTCTACGTTCCGTATATGTCTTTTGCAATAAAGAAGGATTTGGCTGAAAAATACAACTTGGATTATAAAAACTTAAAGACTTTGGATGACATCGAGCCCTTCCTTGAAAAAATAAAGAAAAATGAACCGAATATGTATCCGATAATAGCGACAGCCGGTGACGGCTTCCCCAGACCTAAGTCTGACAGATATGTTACCATTATGGAGGACGTAGTTTATTATGATACCGATACGGATAAGTTTGTTCCGTATACAGACAATGTTGATGAATTTGATACATTCAGAAAAATAAATGAATTTTACAAAAAGGGATATATCGCAAAGGATGCCGCAAGCAAAACTGAGCTTACGGGCGAGATTAAGAGCGGTAAATATGCAGTGTTCTCAGGAAGAATGGATGCTACCAAAACGACAAATTTGTATGGATTTGAATGTGTAGAGTCAGACCCGACATTCGGAATTGTTTCTACAGATAACGTTCTTAATGCAGCAAGCGGCATAAGCAGAAACTGCAAAAATCCCGAAAAGGTTATAAAAGTGCTCAATGAAATCTGGAAGGACCCATATCTTTCAAATACACTCGCATACGGTTTGGAAGGACAAGACTATGTAGTGGATAAAGAAGGCGATGACCTCACAAAGCATATCACTCCGAACAGCGGAAATGACGTAAAATGGTCAGTTTGGCACAACTGGATAGGACCGCTGTGGGATCAGTGGGATTCACCCTGGAACTCCAGAGAGAGCCTTGAGTACAGACAGCAGCTGAATAAGGAGGCAAAAATTTCTCCTGTTTTGGGATTTGTATTTGACCAGAAGAATATTAAAAATGAACTTGCTCAGATTTCATCGATCGCAGCAGAGGCTGAGCCTATTTTAAAGACCGGAAGCATGAGCGATTTTGATAAATTTGTTTCCGACCTGAAAAAGAAGCACAATGATGCCGGTATGCAGAAGGTATTGAAGGAAATCGAAAAGCAGTATAAGGAATGGGAAAAAACCAATAAATAAATCAAATTAAAATATGTGTTTCCAAGCTGACTGTTTAAAACAGTCGCTTGGAAACAATAGGCTTACAGTTTATTTATTATTCATCATAACACAAGGAGTGATAATTTTGAAAATTACATCGAAAGATGGAGTTGTGTCATCCGGATTGGTAAGGAGGAGCAGGTGGTATTATTTCAAATCTAATTGCCCGCTTATTCTTTTGACACTTCCCGGTTTGGCATTGTTAATATTGTTTCGGTATCTTCCAATGTTTGGAATGATTTTACCTTTCAAAAATTATGATCCCAGCCTTGGTTTTTTTAAGTCAGAGTGGTGCGGCTTTGAAAACTTCAAATATTTGTTCCAGGGCAGCGGTGCAATGCGGGCAACATTAAATACGATTTTATATAATGGAGCGTTTATAGTTATCGGAACTATACTTCAAATTATCCTCGCGCTGATGTTATATGAACTGTCTGCTAAATTTGTAAAAGGATATCAAACGGTGCTTATAATGCCTTACTTCGTATCGTGGGTTGTGGGAGCGTACATAGTGAAAGCATTGTTTGATATGGATTACGGCAGCGTAAACAGAATTATCGAGAGCCTTGGCGGTACACCTAAAATGTGGTACAATGAGCCGAAGTACTGGCCTGCGATAATAATCACGGCAAATATGTGGAAAAACATCGGCTATGGCTGTATTATGTATTATGCCGCACTTATGGGTGTGAGTCCGGATTACTTTGAAGCCGCTAAAATTGACGGTGCTGGAAAGCTGAAACAGATTTGGTATGTATCTATACCGATGATTAAAAATACCATCATTGTGTTGTTTATACTTAACGTGGGAAAGATTATGTTTGCTGATTTTGGTTTGTTCTATAATGTTCCCATGAATGTCAGCCTGCTTTATCCCACAACGGATGTTTTGGATACATTTGTATATCGTGCACTTATAAATTTGGGCGACGTGGGTATGTCGTCAGCCGCAGCGTTCTATCAATCCGTTATAGGATTTGTGCTTGTGGTTGCCACAAACTTTATTGTAAAAAAATTCGATTCGGACAGCGGTTTGTTTTAGGAGGCATATGATGAAAAAGAAAATTAAAGAAGGTAATATCAGAGGACGTGACGAAATTGCAATAAATGTGATTGTTCATGCGGTAATCCTTGCTATGTGTGTATTTATAGTTTACACCTTCTGTATCGTCATCGGCTCCTCTTTTCAGGGTCAGCATGAAATTCAGACTATAGGATACAGAGCTTTGCCGAAGAAGATATCCTTTGAAGCATATAAAATGATATTCAATAAACCGGAAACGATTATAAACAGCTACGTTATTACTATTGTAACAACGGTTGTCGGTACAATTATCGGTTTGATAGCGACCGCAGGGTATGGATATGTTATTTCAAGAAAAGATTTTCGGTACAGAAGATTCTTTTCGGTAATCATGATTTTTTCAATGCTGTTTAACGGCGGTCTTGTAGCTACATATATAGCAATGACAAGCTGGCTGAATTTGCAGGATAATTTTTGGGTGCTCATACTTCCGGTCGCTTTAAACCCATGGAACGTACTGGTTATGAAAAGCTTTTTTGCCGAGCTTCCCGGCGCTGTTATAGAGTCGGCAAGGCTGGATGGTGCGGGAGAGCTTAGAACCTTCTGGCAGATTGTACTTCCTATGTCAAAGCCGGTTGTAGCGGCGATAGCTCTGTTTTTAACACTTACATTTTGGAATGATTATCAACAATCTCTTATGTATATTGAAACGGAATCGATGTATAAGCTACAGTACATGCTTATGAAAATACTCATGGATTTGGATTTTCTGAACAGTGCCCAAGCGGCAGATATGGGTGTTAATTTGGAGGCGGTGGAAATGCCAACCTTGTCTGCAAGAATGGCTATGTGTGTTATTGCGGCAGGTCCGATATTGTGCGTATTTCCATTTTTCCAAAAATACTTTGTAAAAGGTATATCTCTCGGTTCGGTAAAGGAGTAATATAATGAAAAAAATATTTTTGATAACACTTACGGTTATTATGTTGTCAATGTCAGCAACATCGGCATTTGCTTGGTCTGACGAGGACTTTCTCGGTGATTTAAACATACCGCTTCAGGTGCCTGATTTTACTCTTGCATCCGGATTTTCCGTGGATGACAGTATTGCTGACCATGACGGGATTACAGGTAATGTGTACAGAGGTATGGTAAGCGTTGAAAAGCAGGGTAAGGAAACTCTCATGGTGACGCTCGGCAATTATAAATTCAATGAAGGTAAATACAGAATTTCATTGTGGTTTATGGAGGAAGGCAATTCCGCAGACCCAATGACGAGAATGATTCGCCCTAAGGTTGGAAACGATACCATTAAAAACGGCAGTACATATTTGTTTTTTGTAGATAAAAAGAACGGTATGACAAGAGACAGATGGATACAGGCTACACTAGATTTTACTGTGGACAGCTCTAATAATCAGTACTGTCTTAATACGAGCAGTGTCGGCTTGTGGTGGAACTGTGCCAGCTCATGGGACGGCGATAAGTATGAAGACAGAAATCATAATGCTGACTATTATGTGTGCTTTTCGGATGTTAAGCTGTATAAATATCCCGGCGAAGCATTATCGATGTCAAATACAAACTCCGGTGACACTATGAAGGCAGCTGAAAGTGCATTTAAAGCGTATTTTACACTTCCGATAGACAAAGATAGCGATATGGATATTACGATTGACGGTGTAAAAAGAAGCTCAAAGGATTTAAATATCATTGCCGAGCGCAATACGACCGGTAACAGTTTGTTTTCGGTAAGCCCTAAGGGAGGATTTGTTCCCGGAAAAAAATATAACGTTGAAATAAGCGGAGTAAGAGATATTTTCGGCAGAAAATATGATGAAAAGATAAGCGGAAATATTGCTTCACAGGAGTATTTGATAGTTAAAAAGACTGATGAAACCGACGAGCAAATAACAATAAATGTTGAGAATAACATGAGCAGCGATGCTGATTTCGTTGTTGTTTTGTTTTGGTATTCCGGAGATAATGTTAAGTATACAAAATACTCGCAGAATTTTAACGGAGTTAAACCGGGTGAAAGTGTGGATGCTCATATAGCTGTTCCGACAGGCACCGAGGGAATGAAGATTAAGGCACATGTGTGGAATACGGCTTCATTTATGCCGATGCCTTTCAGCTTAGAACAGGAGATTTAGGAGAATTACAATGCAAAAAAAATTATTGGTTGTATTAATTGTGGTATTTGTGCTTGCTGTGCCATTATGCGAAAATTCGCTGGCTGCATCGTATGATACATCCGTTTTTGGAGCTAATGCGGTGGATTTGCTTGAAGAGCATTTCACTGAAACGTTTACGGTAACGGGCGACGATAACAAAAGAAGCCGTCCTTCCGGATGGGATATAGACTATCGCGGCGGCAATGTAAGAGTACTTGGAGGAGCATTGAATGTCACTGATACGTCTGATTCGGAAAAAATCAGCATGAAGCACGATATAATGGCTGTAAAAGACGGTGAGATGACCTTTGAAACCGCGGTTTCATTTGATAATAAAACAAATTCGACATTGACGTGTATTCTGGGGAATGATATATCAGATGCACTCAAATTACGATTTGAAAATGGCAACATTTATTATTATTTCGGAAAAAATAAAATCAGCTGTGCAAGCTTTAACAGCGGCGAAAAGATATTTATAAAAGCAGAACTTTCAATCGAAAGTCAAAAAATCAAGCTTCATATTAATAATGAAACGGTTGCATATTATGATATTTTAAACGATTGCGGCGAGATAACCCGGGTGGAATTTACCACTGATGAAAAGTCAACATCTGCTGCAAAAATATATTTTGTCAATGCATATAAAAACTATATCGTAAAAGAGAATTTTATGACGGCAAAGGAAGGCACTGTTCCGGAAGGTTTTACACTCTCTTCACAGGGAACCGGTTCCGGCATAGCGTATGCTCCCGGTTCGCCGTACGGCGATGACAGAAACGGATTTTTGCTTAAAAACACCGCTTCTTCGCCGCAGCTTGATTTGTCAAAAACATTATCAAATTACAACACCAATTTAACTTTGTCATGGACGATGCTCTTTGAAACCAAGCAAGACGGCGTTTCGGTAAATATGATGAATAATACGACCAAGCTTTTTACCGTAAAAACAATGAATGGAAATATATATGCCGGAAACAAAATGATAAAGGAGAATTATTCACCGAATGTTTGGTATACTTTCTCTGTGGATATAGACAGCACCGAAAAAGCTGTTAAACTCTCTTTAAACGGCATCAAATCCGCAGATACGATAGCCTATGACGGCGGACTTGTAAATAAACTTGTATTTTCAAAGTCGGCAGACGGCATGGGGAATTTAATAATCGATGATATAAAAGTCGAAAAAACTTTTGAAAAATATGCGGATTATCCTTCGGCACCGCAAACTGTCCACTCAGACGATGCAAACACCGCGATGATTATGTATCCTATGTGGCGAGAGGGGATGCATTACGGCTGGGACACCATATCTCCCTATGCCGATGAACGCAAGCCTCTTATGGGATATTATGCAGAGGGTGAGCGTGAGGCGGCAGATTGGCAGAATAAGTGGCTTTTGGAGCATGGCGTTGATTACGCTGTTTATCCTTTTGTAAGGCCAAATTCCGTTTCCGGTGAACCTATAAAAAAACCGATACGTGGCGAAGATTTGCACGATGGATATATGAATTCGTACTATGGTTCAAACCTCAAATTTGCAATTCTTTTCTCGGGATTTGGCACAAACCAGGCAGGTCAGGGATATCCCGACCCAACAGGTGAAAAGAAATATCACGGTGCAGATGAATTCATAAAAAATGTTGTGCCGTATATATCCGAGTATTATTTTCAAAATCCAAATTATATGAAAATAAATAACAGGCTTCCGGTATTCAGCTTTGCGCTGCCTTCCCTGAACAGCACTTTCGGAAGCATAGCTGAAACAAAAAAGGTTATAGAAGCGTTAAATGCAGAGGCTGTGCGCCTTGGCTATGACGGCATTATCTTTGCGGCAGATGCTTCAACTCCTACCGGACATTCTCTGGTAGAAAGCCTTAACCTTGACTATATCTCGGTTTGGAGCTATGGACTAAACTCCGGTGACCCCAAATATTTGATGACAAAAATTGATGAAGAGTATGCTTATTCACCGAACTACATAGCAAGCATACCAATGGGGTATGATGACACTCCGTGGCGTACTTCTACTTCAAAAATGATGACACCCGATGAGGTAAGCTCAATATGTGAGCATGTAAAGGCTGGAGCGGGATTTAAAAATTCCGAGCACAAAATGGTTGTGTTCACTTGCTGGAACGAATACGGCGAAGGTCACTACTACGCTCCGTCATCTAAAGGCGGATTCGGATATCTCAATGCGATTCGCAGTAACTTCACCTCAAACGGCATAAAAACCGATGAGGAAACTCCGAGTGAAAAATCGGTAGCCAGAATGGAGGTGCTGTATCCCAATGGTAGGGGAGCGCTGAAACTTCTTGCCGATAAAAGCTATACTGATGAAGATATGAAAAACCGCAAGCTTCTTTACAGATGTGATTTTTCATCAGCAGAAAATGCTCCTTGCTATTGGACGGAAAAATGCACTTGGCAATACAAAAACGGTAATCTGGAGGCTGTCGCCACAAGTAAGGGAGCCGGCTTGTATTTCACGGTTGATTCAGACACGGATATATCGGACGTTGAGGTTATGAAGATACGCACCTATACAAAAGGCGGACATTCCATTCGTGTCTACTATATGACGACGGACAACCCCAATGAGGGCGAGGGAAAATTCTTTGAAGCAACTTCAGTATCGGGAACGGATGAATATGATGAATACATTCTTTATCCGAATTCGTCGATGAGTGTAACTCCGACAGGAAAAATCACCAAGCTTCGCATTAATCCGTCAGATGACCTCTATGCAAACGGAGCAAATTTCGGAATAGATTATGTTGAGTTTTACGGTAAACACAGCGAACAAGAGGTTTTGTACAGACATGTGTTTGACAATGAAAATTACAAGTCTGTTTCGGCGGTAAATACTACCAAAGAGTTTAAAAACAACAGCTTGACGTGCACGGCAAACGCAAATGACCCTCAGCTGTATTTGAATATTGAAACCGGTGTTGATATAGCCGATGTGACGGGTATAAAAATCAAAGCTTATACAAAAGGCACAAATGAGCTCAGTTTCTATTATATAACGGAAGATAACGCCTCATACGGAGGCGGTAAGGTCTTTAAAACGAATACCGTATCTGGCAATGAAGCTTTGACGGAATATGTTTTGACACATAATGACATTGCACAAATGCCCACAGGAAAAATTGTCGGTATCAGAATCGACCCTGCAGACGATATCGCAGACAAAGGAGCTGTTTTTGCGATTGCGGAATTTGAGATTTTGGGTGAAACAATTAATCAAAAGCTTAAAATAAACAATGAATATGTGAAATTCACCTCAATGCCGAAGGTAAAAAACGGTGCGGTTTATCTTCCGATATACAGTGTGCTGTTTGACGAAATGAACGCATATCCCGTGTGGGATGAACCGTCGAAAACTCTTACTTTTGAGTATGAAGGCAAAACTCTCAGTATCACTGCAGACAGCTTAAATGCGAAGCTTAACGGTATGAGCATAACCTGGAAAAAAGCCCCGTATTACGAAAAAGGAAACCTTTATGTTCCGCACGATGAGTTTTTCGGAAGCCTCGGTTATAACGCTGTTTATAATAAAGCTGAAAACGTCGTAACTCTCGAAAAAAGAGAAACATTTTCTTTGAGTGCACAGCCGTTGGTTTACGGCGACAATATACTGAGAAACTACAGCGGTGACACAGCCTCAAGAGATTACGGAGCAAACAATGCTTCCTATACGGAGGAAACCATAGATGGCAAATCGGTTGCTAAAATTGTTCCGTCAAACGCCGGAACAGACGGATTGTTCTTTGCAAGATGGGTGAACTATAACGGTGAGTATGTGAGCTTAAACGAAGTTATCAAAGCCGGCGGAAAAATGCGCGTAAGCTTTTCGTACAAGGGAGTAGGTACGGGAATTGAAGTGGAAAATCGCTCCGGCAGCGGTATAGATAAAAAGATATCTTCATCTGCACCGAGTGCGGACGTTTGGCAGGAATTTTCGTATGTGTTTGATAACAAAGACCTTTCGACAACCGACAGCAGATGGCTTGCTATAAGACTTCGTTCGGCTTCGGGCACAAATCCGTATCTCTATATTTCGGACTTCAAAATCCAATGCTTGGAGAAAAAAGAATCCGAATTCTTTGACGGAGATATCGATATAAGCTTTAAACCGATATCAAATGACTATTTATGTCAAGATTATAAGTGCTTTGTTGCAGAATACGAGGGCGGCAAGGTAATAAATATCAAGGAAATTGCATCGGGAAATACAGGTGAAACCAATTCAGACGTAAATTATACATATAACGTTTGCGGCGGTGACACGGTTAAGTTTTTTCTGTGGAGTGATTTAACGCCGCTTTGTGAGAATTTGAAATTTGAAAGCTCCTCCGGCAGTGTTAAATAGCGGCAGGAAAAAATCTAAATTTTATGGGAGAAAAACTATGAAGAGAATTATTTCATCAGTATTAATGATTGTAATGTTGCTTTTTACGGTTAATGTCAGTGCTGCAAGCGGTGATAACTTCACCATTGTAACGGATTATTCTAAGGGGATTACGACTCTTAGCCTTGAAGTCGGCACCGCATATGCGGACAGATGGGTAAATATTGTGATTTTAAATCCGGGATATTCCTACAGTGATTTGACGAATAAAACCGAAGCTGCCGTAAACTGGGCACTTCAGACTACCGTGAATTCCGACGGAAATATAATCGCTGAGATGAAGCTTGTTCCGACGGATAAAAGCGATGATATATTGTATACGGCGGTTGTTGCTGTAGATTGTATCAACGATGTCTTTACAAAGACATTTAATTTATACAACGATAATTATACTAACAAGGTTTTGGCTTCACTGAAGACAGCTGTTGAAGCTTCCGACAAAGCAGCTGTAGGTGCTGTTATTACAGATTATAAGGAAGTTACAGATGTTATGAATTGCCCCGAGTACGCAGTATATACCGGGCTTGATACTGCAAAGCAGGAGAGGGTTTGCGCCGGAATTATCTATGAAAATCCGGCTACCTTGCTTGAATTTAAAAGCTGCTTTATAACTTGCGTGCAGACTGTCACTCTTGACAGTGCCGATCCTACCGAGCAGTATTTTGTTGCGGTCGTGTCACTTATAGACGATGCTGCGGCTTCTGTTAAAAATGAGCTTGCATACATGACCAAACTTGCGGAGAAAGAAGCATTTGTTTCGGAGCTTAAGAAAAATGATTATAACAGCAGTGCCGAATTACTTGAAAGAGTGAACGGAATTATAGTTCTGGATTCCATAAATTCCGCTCAGCTTTGGACGGAGATTGCATCGATTTATGATAAATACTCAGATGCTTTGGGAATCGATACAGCAGCTTATAACAGTTTGGACGGAAAACAAGAGGCAATGACGACTCTTTTGGGATGTGATTTTGACTCTATGAAGTCGGCATCAAGGGCGTATGACGATGCAGTTAAAGCTCAGAAAATAATAGATGAGCTTGAATCCGATAACGACAGCAGCGGCGGTGTTAGTTCTTCCGGCGTCCGAGGCAATAAAGGCTCGTCGATAAGTATATCTGCTCCGTCCGAAAATACGGGCAACAATTCTTCGACACCGATTTTTTTCGATTTGGCAGGCTTTGAGTGGGCTAAAGATGATATACTTAAGCTCAGTAATGCCGGCATAATAAACGGCTTCGGAAATAATACCTTTGCGCCTTCAAATAAAATTACCAGAGCGGAGCTTGTTAAGATTATTGTAAATGCATTTAAGCTTCAAAAGAAGGCTGTTGATTTCAGCTTTGATGATGTAAGTTATGATGCTTGGTATTATGACTGTGTGAATACTGCATATTCATGCGACGTTATAAACGGTGTTTCGGCTTCATCCTTTGCTCCCGAAGCTTACATTACAAGGGAAGATATGGCGGTGATTTTGTGCAGATGCCTTGGCTTGGACGGGGCTGATGCCGAATTTGCCGATGCGGAGGACATTTCGGATTATGCCAAATCCGCTGTCGGTGCACTTTCTCAAATGGGCTTTATAACCGGAAAGGGTGACGGCAAATTCTGCCCGAAGGATAATGCGACACGTGCCGAGGTCGCTGTTATGGTTGCGAGAATACTCACATATAAGGAGGCGCTCTGATATGAAAAGAATAATTGCATTATTGACAATTTGCTGTGTTTTGTTCGGAGTATTTCCGGTGTATGCTGATGATATCTCCGCTAAAGCTACATCATCCGAGGTTTTTTTGACGGACTTGGAATATGATAACGCGGTAGACTTCCTCACAAAGCTTGGAATCCTTGATGAAAAGGGCAGCCTTTATAAAAAGCCTGCTGATGAATCGCTTACCCGCGCTGAATTTGCACTTTTGATGTATAATGCGTACAACGGCAAGCTTGCGTATGACGGCGGAAATTATTTCAGCGATATCGCAGAGGACAGCAAGGTGCGTACTGCCGTAAATGCTTTGGCTCAGGCGGGAATACTCAAAGGCTCCGGCAGTGGTGAATTTCATCCGAATGATGAGATACTTCTGTATGATGCTGCGGCTATAATGCTCAGAGCTATGGGGTATATCGATACTGTCGGCGGCGGAAATGCAGCTTTTGTAAGTCGTATCTGCTCCAGATATGATTTGCTTGACAGGGATACATTCGATGATAGTTCCTCGGCGAAGACGTCTGTATTGAAGATGTTTTATTCGCTGCTGGGAGAATCTGTTTTCAGCACAGAATCGATAGAAAAATCCGGAGGCAATACGGGCTATAAATATTACAGTTCAGATGATACAATGCTGTATTTGTATTTCGGAATATATAAAACAGAAGGAGTTTTAAACTCAAACGGTATTGTAAATGTTAAGGGAAATGCAGCGGACGACAAGACAGCTGTGGTAGATGGAATAAGCATGAGAATATCCGCTCCGATTGATATTATGGCAGGTACAAAGGTCACCGCTTATTATACCGACATCGGTGTCAAGGAGCTTGTGGCTGTCTATACTTCGGATGATAATGAATGTAAAACCTTGACAACCTTTGATATTGGTGACTATAACGACGGCGTGTATGAATATACCGACGGAAACAAAACAAAGAAAATAACAATTGATTCCAAAAAGGTCACAGTGGTATACAACAATGAACTTTTAAATACTTCTGATAAGAAATATATGCTTCCCGAGTACGGTGTCCTTTCATTCATCGATAATAATTCGGACGGTAAATATGAGATTGTTGATATAAAGAGCTATGTAAGCTTTGTAGTTGATTGGGCAGGTGCATCCGGAGATGATCATGCACTTAACGGCACTTCCGGAATGGTGTATATTTCAGACAAAGAGCCTTGCGTAATCAAAAGTGCCGACGGTGCGAAACTGACCGCAGAGGATATAACGTCGCTCATGACGGTTTCCTGTATAACCGTGGAAAGAAACGGCAAAAAATATGCCAAAGAAGTGATTGTTTCTCAAAAGCATATCAATGCTCCCATAGACAGCGTTAAGACAGGCGGTGCAAATTTCGATTCTGTGTCCGTAAACGGAGAGGATTATTACCTCATGCCGAATTCTCCGAGCCTTCAGGCAGCAATCTCTGCAACGGTATACGGCAACGATTTGTATCTTGACTTTATGGACACCGTCGTAGCTGTGAAATACACGACATCAATGGACGGAGCTGCGGCAGGCTTCTTGGTTGAAGCCGGAGCGGAAAGCGTAAAGCTTGATTCCGGAACTGTTCTTCGTATTTATGACGAAATAGGCAGGCTTAAAGACTATAAATTGGCAAAACGAATTACTCTGAACGGCTCTATGGTGAAAAATCCCGTTCCTTCATTGTTTAGCGCAAATGAAGGCGAAATAATTCTTTTCAGAGTAAATGAGCAGGATGAAGTATGCTATATAGATACCGCAGCAGAATATTCGGATTCCACGAGTGTGAACACTGATGATAAACTCATTAAGGGTGCTGATGATAACGGCGATAACAGCGGCAGGGGATTGTACTATAAAGAATCCGAAAAGAGCTTCGGCGGCAGAGTGAGCTGCACTTTGTCAACATTAATGTTCTGCGTACCACCATCACCGAAAACAGCTTCGGAGGTTGATTTTTCAATCCTCAGCTTTGCCGAACTGGAGGATGCTCAGTATTATCCGATACAGGCATACCACACAAACCCGGAATCTCCCGTGGCGGATATAGTGGTTATTAAGGATGACCTTAGGGTGCACGGTACTACAAATGTTGCTGTATTGACAGATGTTGGCACGGCAGTCAACAGCGAGGGCGAGGAAACGTTTTCACTGAGCTTGCATGACAGAAGCGGAGTATATACATATCCGTCAAAGAGTAAGAATGTCGTTAATGCCGCTTGCTCCGAAAATACTTCCGACACCGCAAAATACAAAGTTCAAAAAGGCGATTTGGTTCGTTATCATGTAAATGCAAAAGGCGAGGTTGATGCGCTTCTGCTGGTATATGATGAGAGTGAACAGACACTTTTCAGCTCAAATACCATAACCAATTCATTCAGCTACGGATTGAGAACCTTCGCCGCGATACCATATGATTCTTCATACGGCTATGTTAAGTTTGCGGATTATTCGCGCCTTGCCGATATAGATACTATTGGGAAAAATGAATTTGAATATATATCCTACGGCAGAATTGTTAAAACCTTTAAAATAAGCCATGGCAGAGGCATAAACGGTAATTTTACCGTGACGGAGATTTCTCCTTCGGAGATACGCACCTATAAAACAAACGGCACTTTGCTAAAGGCAGTGGTTAATGTGGTAAATCAGTCAAGAACGACTGTATTTATATACGACTATGAGGAGTGATGTGTATGAAGAGATTTATATGTTTTGCAGTGGCTTTCTGCATTGCTCTGGGAACAGCCGTCAGCGTAAGTGCGGTTGAAGAGGGCGCAGTTCCCGGCGACTATGAATATATAAACGATGCAGAACGTGATTTTGTTGAAAATGTGCTTAAAAACCCCGCATATGATGAATATAACGACACATCGGTTTTTGAAGGGCACAAAACTTACCTCTTGCAGGAAAACTTCGTTGAGTGTATAAACGACTCTTTCACAAGTTCCGCCGGAACTCAGGCTATGCCTGCCGGCTGGGATGTCGACAGAAGGGGTGGCGGCGTACGAACTACAAATAAATCTTTACAGCTTTTCGATGCCAGCACTACCGAACGTACTTTTATGACGCATGATGTTATGCCTCATAAAAAAGGCGATTTGACCTTTGAAGCGGAGTTTACCGTAAAATCGGTTGTAGAAGACGGATTTTTCATAGAAATTTCCGGTGGCGGAAAAAAGGTTCTTCATCTGGAAACCTCCGGCAGAAAAATAAAGTATACCGATAAAAACGGTAAGCTCGCCGGAGGCGTGACATGCACTGCCAATAGCCCCGTTCCCGTGAAAGCGGTTTTCCATATGGAAAATAAAACGCTGGATTTGGTTATAGGTAATGTGCTTAAGACAAATATTCCTTTTGCCGAGGATGCAGCGCAAATCGACAATGTATCAATCGGCACATCCGAAAAAGGCTTGTTCGATGCCGAAATACGCTTCGTGCATATGTATATTAACTATATAGTAAATGAACATTTTGAAAGCGTGACGACGGGCGGCACTCCTTATGACTGGACTCTCTCTCAGGAAGGTCTTAAAGATGTCGGAGCAGAAGCTAACCAAGCTTCCAGAGGTGATGTAAACGGATATTTGCTCACAACTTCAAGCTTGCTTGCAACGCCAAGACTCACCAAGGAGTTTAATGCCGATACAGATAAGCTTATCTCTGAGTTTTACCTCATAGTTCCCAAGGCACAGACAGGCCTTGAAGCAAGGCTTATGTCCGGCAACAAAAAGGTTTTTGCTTTTACCGTAGACGGTGATAATTTCGTTGTAAACGGCGATACCACACTGTATGAAAACTACCTTAAAAATCTGTGGTACAGAATAAAGGTTGTCACCGATACCGAAGCCGGTACGGCAGACGTATATGTTAATTATCAAAAGCGCGCCGAGGGCGTTCCGCTTATGGAAAAGGGCAGAATAAATAAAATTGAGTTTACCTCCGGCAGAACAAAGGGCAATTCGTTTACTGTTGATGATGTGTCCGTATATGAAGATTTGCCATTGCCTACAGGCTATCCAACCGCTCCGCGTGAGGTTAAGCCGGATAAAAATGTAAAAGACGTCGGCATGCTTATGTACTCCATGTGGAGAGAGGGCTTCCACTTTGGATGGGATACGATTTCTCCCTATGCGGAGAGAACACCCTATCAGGGTTATTACACCGAGGGTGAGGGTGAAACTGCCGATTGGGCTATAAAATGGCAAAAAGAGCATGGCATAACGTATCAAATATACACATGGAGCGGTATTGAGCGCAGTGAAGATGTCCCGATAAAAAGACCGATTCGCTCTCAGGCGTGGCTTGACGGCTTGCACAATGCTCAGTATGACATGGACTGGTGCTTGATGTGGTCTACTCCTACAGATAAGACGATACGCGGTTTGGACGATTTTAAAAATAATATTCTTCCGTTTTGGGTTGAGTATTGCTGGAAAGACCCGAATTATAAACGTATAGACAATAAATTCCTGCTGTATACCTACAGCGTGCATGCCATCAGAGATTTGCTCGGCGGCAAAGAGGGAATGAACGAGGCTATTGCCCTTATGAATGAAGAAGCCAAAAAGCTGGGCGCCGACGGCGTAACGTTTGTTGCCGTTGAGGGCGGAAACTTCTCCAACGAAGACGCTACCGAGCTTGGAATGTATCGTTACATATACGGTTGGGGCGGCGGCAGTGCGAGCGACGCCGATATCGTAAAAAAAGGTATGAAAGACAGAATGGAAAACGGCGATTTCCGTTTGAATATTCCCTCCGTTCCCATGGGCTATGAGGATTCTCCCTGGAGAACAGCCGGACTTGGCGGATTTATGACGGTAAATGAGATAAAAGATATATTAACATATCTGAATGACAATTCTCCCACATGGAAGAAAATGGGCAATGAAGCGGCAGATATGGTCGTGCTTACTTGCTGGGACGAGTGGGGCGAAGGTCACTACTGGTGCCCGAGCATGACGCATGGTTTCGGATACCTTAACGCAATCCGCGATAGCCTCACCACACAAGGTGAGCTTGTCGACGAGGAACTTCCTTCAAAGCAGTCATACGCAAGAATGAATGTGCTTTATCCGATGGGCAGGCAGAATCTTAAAAGACGTAAGGTTATGAGCGAAACGGATATGCCCGATGCAAATGACACCGACTCACTTTCGCTTATGCAGAAGATAGATTTTTCCACTGATGAAGATTTTGCAAGAGCAGAAATAGAAAAGAGCGTTACAAACCTTCGCCGCGAAAACGGCATGCTCGCGTTCGACTGCCTTGGCGCAGACCCTTCGGTGTTTGTAAATGACATAAACCTTCCCGCAAAGAAGATAAAGGCAGTGCGTATAACGGGTATTCAGCCGGCATCCGGTACAAATACATTGTATTACCAAACTACCGATGACCCGAACATGGGCGTTAATGCAAAGAGATTTCAGGGAGCTATGATTTCCGACGAGCTTGCTTCCGTAATGCTCTTCCCGGCAAACGAAAGTAAGCTTACCGGCACTCTCACAAGATTGAGAATCGACCCGCCCGATACCACCGTCGGTACGATGTATGTGAAGTCTATCGAGATATTCACCTCTGCCGAAGAGAATATTGCTCTGGAGGTAGACGGTAAAAACTATGACTTAATCGTTCCGATTACCAGGAAAAACGGCGTTGAGTATATGTCGATATATCAGTACTTCCAGTGCTACGAGAAGACACCATGCTGGTGGTATCGCGCCGAAGGCAGACTTCACGTCGAAAGCGACGGAAAGACCTTTGAGATGTACGACGGTAAGAAGGAATATACCGTTGACGGTGCTAAAAAGGAATTTTCGGCAGATGCTTATTATGATGACGGTCACTTCTGGGTGCCGATAAGGGAATTTTTCGCAGAGCTTGGCTACAGCGTGGAATATGATGCCGAAGACCAAAAAATGATAATGCAAACCGCCCGGTATCAAAAAGGCAATAAATCCGAGCCCGACCCTGCGGGAACATGGAACTTCAATACCGACGGCGACCTTCAAAACTGGGCTGCCACATGGACTGCTCCTCTTGCCAAGGTTGAAAACGGTTGCCTTAAGCTGGACGTTATCAGCGAACCTGTAATCATTCAAAACACAAATGTCAACTTCAACTCAGACGGTTGCACCAAGCTTAAAATAAGATTGAAAAATGAGAGCGGAGCAAATTCACTCAGATTTTTCTACACAAGCGACACTGTCGGCGCGTTTGGTTCGCCGAACAGGATGATTATACCGATGACAGCTAATGATAAAGACTTTAAAGAATATGTAATAGACCTCACTGCCGTTCCGAATTTCGGCGGTAACATAAAGGCGATGCGTCTTGACTTCTGCGGCGACCCTCGCGGCACAGTGTATGTAGACAGCATCACCATGGAGTAGGCTTTGCGCACTTTGCGTATTTACATTTGATTTGTGTGCTTGTCCGCTGAAGCTGAAATCCGGTGAAGCTTTCACGGACAGGCATGTAAATATATTTTATTATTATTTTAGGAGATGATTTGTAATGAAAAAGATTTTATGTTTAGCTCTTTCGTTACTGGTTGCGGTTAGCTTCGTGCTCCCGACCATGGCGGCGCAGATTACATGGGATCCAAGTGATTTGCAGGAGTCGGTTATTTTTGAAACCGATTTTGAAGACGGAACCGCACTGAGTAGCGGAACATTGGATTCAACCACCTTTGCTTCCGACCCCGCTCATAACAAAGTTCTTTCTTCAACAGATTTTATTTGGGATTTTTCAAATGGTAATCTCAAAAATTGGTTGAAAAAAGACAGCAAAATAACCGTTAAGTTTGACTATTTTGCAAGCGGTACCGATA
>CAYRGA010000002.1:0-18355 GCA_964423705.1 uncultured Oscillospiraceae bacterium | reverse complement strand
CCGATAATCTTCGTGTAGAAGTCAGAAGCATAGCAGGAAAAGAAGAAACCGACGCAAACGTGGCAAAATATTGGGATTCTGCAAAAGACCTTCCGTATAAATCTGTAGAAAATGACGGCTGGCATACTTTTGAAGGAACTTTTAATATGTCGGATTACTATAATAACTATCTTATCAAAAATAATGCCGAAACTGCTATTGAATTGAACAAAGCGGCAATTTATGTTAGACTTGCCAATAAAACACAGCTCTATACAGATAACATCAAAATCACTGCAGAACCGACTGTTCTTCCGCTTGTCGAACCGACATTTACCTATGCTTCCAATCTTAATGCGGTAACAAGCGAAGATCCAATAGCTGCAGGTCATAAAAATGTTTATAAAACTTCACTTGCCAAAGGCAGTGAGACATCTATTTTAACCGGTGCAGCTCCGGGATATTTTAAAGAAGACGGTACATACAAGCTTTCGTTCAGCTATTATCAGAAAGAGGCAGAAGATTCTGCTACGACCCAAACAGATCTTGGGCTGCTGAGATTCAAAAATGATAAAGGTGTTGTTAATGTTTGGACAGGAAACCACAACGAGAATTTTTATGTGAATGACGGAAATGTAAACACCTGGCTCACAGATTCTGCCACCTTGTATGTTAGTAAAAATAATCAGTATGTAACGACTGAGAATGATTATACAAATAAATTGAAACCGTTGATTGACAATGGAAAGTTCACTATTACTATACAGTCAGATTCAGCAGTAAGCGATTTCTACATTGCAGACGTTAAACTCGTTAGAGAGCCGGAAATCTCTGCGAATTCAAACACAGTGGCTTTTGAAGAAAATCAGGTTGTAGGCTTGGGTGAAAGCTGCTCCATAGAAGTAAAGGGTTATTACGACGAAACAGTAGCTCCGAAAATCACCATTGCCGGCACACAGTATACCGGTACTTGGGCAAACGTTACCAAAGACGGCGAGCTTCGCACAGGTAATGCAAAATTTGAAGACCTTGTAGCTGCAAGCTTCCCGACGGAAAATTCCGCACAGCTTTCTGTCACCGATATTTGGGGTACAGTAAAAACAAATCCCGTAACAATTACCTTTGCCACAAGTGTAAATCAAAAGGTTGAGGTTCTCACAGGTTCATGGAAATCGATTCGTTCTCAGGAAACTGAACAGGCAGTCACTGGCAACGTCTGGATATTGAGTGGCGCAATGACTGATTATATTAATGCAGGAACGGCTTTGGTAAGATTTTCTTTTGACGTAAAAGGTACTAAGGATGCTGATTATTCAGGCTTGTCAACCGGAATTGCATTAAGAACAGGTGACAGCCTGGATGTTAATATCGATATTTCAACAGGTGACCTTGCTACAGGTGAATATAAGAGCTACAGCGTTATAAAGGATCTCGGCGGTATGAACAGATACTATTACTATGGTTCATCTGCAAAGGACAGAACGACCGAAGGTTATTCGGTAATGCTGAGAGGTTTAAGTAATGCTCCCGTTACCTACAAAAATGTAAAAGTTGAGATTTTTGATCCTACTGCTGCAGTGAAGGATTCTGTGGTAGCAAGACTTAAAATCACAAATAACGTAGATGCAAGCTTTTCACCGAACGGTATGCTTATTTTCGCTGAATATCAGTCTTCTCAGCTTGTGGATGTATTCTATAAAACCGTAAGCTATGCCGATGAAGGTACACTTAAAAACGGAATCGCCAAGGACGAAACCAAGTATGTGTACATTACCGGAAATGAAGTCGGCGGCGAAAATATGACTATAAGCTCCGCACTTAAGGAATATAATTCCGATAATACTTACAGAGTATACTACTGGAACGACTTCGAGGATATAATTCCTATCACTGATATGGGTGAGAAATAATAACAATGCAAATTAAACTGTAAATAAGTAATGTCTGTATCCCGAAGGCCGTTTAATGCCATCGGGATACAGATGCAAATAGGTAAGGAGGGTATCAAATGAAAAAAATATCGGCACTTTTAATTATAGCACTTTTATTTACAATGTGCCCCTCAGTGTTTGCAGCTGCGGCATCTCCCGAATATGTGACAGATAAGGTTAGTGCTGTCGTGCGCGGAGATGCGGGAGCTTCCTATGCCGGTCAAAGCGCAACCTTTGTTTTGCTCAAGGGTGCGGCAAAGCCTTCGGATATTTCTTCTCCGGATGATATACTCGGTATAGGACAGACAAAGCTTGATGAAGCAGGCAGGTATGAATTTGAAGTTGGTTTGGACGGTATCGATTTTGACGGCTTGGCTTCCGACGGACATGTTTTCGTGCGTGTCGGCAGTGATGACATTTCAGATACTGTTATCGAGGCACAGGCAGATCGCTCAAAGTGGTTCTTCACAGAGATGAAGCTGGTTTCAAATGCTGACGGCAGACAGGCGGAGCTGTCTATCCGCGCTCCGGAAAACTTCACCGATGATAATGTATTTTGGGCAGTAGCTCAGTACGATGCTGATGATATGCTCATTTCAGTGAACACTCCCGGGGTCACTGTACAGAATGGCGGTGCGGAATATACTGTTTCGGCGGTTCCGAGCGTTGATGCAAAATACTGTAAGGTTTTTGCTTGGTATAATCAAACAATACCTCTTACACGGTCATTTACTGCTCAGAAAACTCCGAAAAACATTCTCGTTATCGGAAACAGCTTTTCGGTAGACTCTACGAGATATGTCCACGCTCTTGCGGAAAATCTCGGTGTGGAGCTCAATGTTTACCATTATCAACATTCGGGTGGAAGTGTAAGCTCCTTGTATGAAAAGCGTAACGGTACCACAGCAGACAGTGAATGGTATTTTTCGCTGAACTATAATGAAAACAGCGTCAGCACCATTGCCGATGGCAGAAACCCGACCTTGGATACATTCCTGGATCAAAATGAAATGGATGCTGTCGTAATTCAAAACTATTGGGCACAGAGCGATGCTATAGCACAGTATGAACAGCCTGAGGGATATCAGCCCGAATCAGGTAAGAAAAACTATTATCCTTCTCCGAACTACGAAATCATGGCGAAGTATATAAAAGAAAAACAGCCAAATGCTCAAATATTTATAAACTCCATATGGAGCAATGAGCAAGGTTACTGGATGTCAAACCATGTAAACCAAAATTATGCGGCAAACGGATTTGAAAACGAAAGCGCATACATGTATGATTTGTTTGAAAAATATAATGGTCAAAGCGCAATTGATGTCGGCAGCAGCGTTGTAAGCGGCTCTAAAATCGGCATCAAAGGTGAACCGGTTACTCAGCTTCCGGTCGGATATGCCGTTCAGTATGCAAAGAACTATAAAAACGAAGACGGCGAAAGAATATTTGATACCGTTAAGAATTCTCAGGATTTCTACGGATGGGAAGCGGGAAGTATAAACGAAGCTCCGGTATATGAAGGCAAAATCAGGCTCTACAGAGATGGCTATCATCTCTCTCAGACAGGCCGCTACCTTGCCGCTTGCGTATGGGTAGAGGTTCTCACGGGTATGGACGTTCGCCGGGCAACCTTTAAGCCTTCTAAGAGTGATGACCAGTTTGTCACTCAGGCACTTGATGCAAGCGGAAACACCGTTGAGGGCAGAGCTTACTATTACTATCCCGACATGGATAACGACATTGCGGAGACAGTCCGCTCTATAGCTCATGAGGCTGTGAAAAAATTCACCTCTCAGGGCACAAGAGGTCTTAACGACCCGTCATTAAAATTCTAATTTAACTGTCGGCATATTTTCTGCTCCGCATAATGCGGAGCGGGTTTGCCGATTATCTTTGAAAAAAGGAGCGAAACAAAGTGGCAGACATACAAACAAAGCAAGCAGCTCTTTTGAAATACGTGAAAGAGAACTGGAAAAAATCGTTTAACGAACCCACCGGCGATCTTAAATACAAATTTTTAGACCCGGCAGCGGTTTACAGGGGTCAGCTTTGGGATTGGGATTCATATTTCTGTGCGGTTGCCGTGATGGATATTTTTCCTGAAACCGCCGACTATATAAAGGGCTGTGTACAGAACTTTCTGGAATATCAGCGTGACGACGGCAGTGTGCCGTATATGATATGCGCCGACAGTGATAACCCCATGCCGGCATTGCCTAAGCTCGGGCTTAAGGAACGCGGACCGGAAGCTGACATAAATTCCATAAAGCCGCTTTTGGCGCAAATGGCGCTTATGGCACATTCTGCGAAAAAAGATGAACCGTGGCTTAAAGAGATATATCCCAAAATCAAAAGGCATATTGCTCACTGGGAAGACACCCAGCTCACCGATAAGGGGCTGTTTGTATGGCGCAGTATGAGAGGCGGCGGAACGGATAACCATCCGGCACTTTACGGCAGACCTCTTAACAGTGCGGCAGGAACAGAGTTAAACTCTTTTTTCTACATGGAGTATCTCGCCGTGGCGAAAATTGCCGATATAGCAGGCGAAAAAGCAGAAGCACAAGCATTTACCCAAAAGGCTGAAAATCTCGCTGATGCGATAAATAACAATATGTACGACCCGATAGACGGGTTATATTATTATCTTGATATGATGTCAAAAAAGCCGCCAACGGCTTTCGCACCCGTAACATGGAATGTACCTCTTAAGTTCAGAATGTGGACGAGCTTTGCTCCGCTTTATGCTGGCATCGCTCCAAAGGAATATGCAAAAAGAGCCATAGAGGAGCATTTGCTTAATCCTGAGGAATTTTGGAGTGATTACGGTCTAAGGAGCATGGCGAAAAACGAGCCTATATATAACACTGTGGAGTCTTCAAACCCCAGTAACTGGCAAGGTCCGATTTGGGTTGTTTCGACTTACATTATGTATGTCAGCCTTTTAAATTACGGCTACAAAGCCGAAGCGAACAAGGTGGCAGAAAACCTTATAAACACATTGTACACCGACTATTGCGAATGCGGCGCTTTCCATGAATATTGGAATCCCGAAACAGGAAAAAGCAATATCAAAGTCGGATTTATGAATTGGAATGCTCTTATCTGTCTTATGAAAACAGATAATTAATTATAAAAAAATTTAGGAGGAAATATCATGGCAAAAATCATTGGAAAACCATTGCCGAACATACCCTGGCAGGAGCGCAGTGCAGGTGATGGCAGTGTTGTTTGGAGATATGATGCAAACCCTATAA
Organism: uncultured Oscillospiraceae bacterium; assembly: GCA_964423705.1. GTDB lineage: Bacteria > Bacillota > Clostridia > UMGS1810 > UMGS1810 > CAKSIN01. The sequence goes on along the minus strand of CAYRGA010000002.1, from coordinate 13,188 downwards.
TAAGCGGCGATAACCTCGCTGATGCAAAATCAATATTCAACAGTGCCGTTGTGGAATATGACGGTGGGTTTATCGGCGTTTTCAGAGTTGATGATATCACATTAAAGCAAAGACTTCACGTTGGCAGAAGCAAAGACGGCTTTAAATGGGATATTGAACCCGAACCGATAAAGTTTATCACCGAAGATGCGGAAACAGGGGAGTTCATTCGCGGCTTTGACCCCAGGGTTTGCTTTATCGAGGATAGATATTACATAACCTGGTGCAATATTATAGAAGGAGAGGGCGGAACAGCCGGAGCTGCATATACTTTTGATTTTAAAACGTTTTACCAGCTCCCGAATATTTTTCCGCTGTACAACAGAAATGCAGTTTTGTTTCCGAGAAAAATTGACGGCAAATTCGGACTATTGAATCGCCCCAGTCTTCGCGGACACTGCGCGGCAGGAAGTATATTCTATTGCGAAAGCCCGGATATGACATATTGGGGTAAGCACAGGCTTGTCATGCGTCCGGAGTGCGGCTGGCAGGAAACTAAAATAGGGGCGGGACCTATTCCGATAGAAACCGACGAAGGCTGGCTTATGTTTTATCATGGCGTGGTGTCTATGGCTACAGGCTACATGTATTCTATGGGTGCCGCTTTGCTTGATTTGGAAAAGCCGTGGAAAGTTCTCTACCGCGCAAAGCCGTTTCTGCTTGCACCGCAGGAAATGTATGAGCGCATCGGAGACTGCCAAAATGTACTATTTCCGTGTGCCGCTCTTGCCGATTCCGAAACCGGCAGAATCGCAGTGTATTACGGTGCGGCTGACACAGTGGTCGGCGTTGCCTTCTGCAAGGTTGACGAAGTGATAGATTTTATTAAGAAAAACAGCTGATGGAATAGTACGAAAAAGGAGAAGTCTGAATAAAACTTTTTTCGGAATATATTGGTTTATATGGGCAGAAACAGTAAAAGACGGCATATCACTCAATAAATGATATGCCGTTTAACATACTGATTTATCGGACAGTATGTTTAGTCACTGATTGAAAAGGTGACTTTTTTATTTAATATAATCAAATTCCAAATCGTACATTCTGACAGGGTCGCCCTCTTTAATTCCCGCTTTATCCAATGCTTTGATTACGCCTTTCTTTCTGAGTGCGTTTTGGAAATACTGCAGGGATTCATTATCCTCAAAGTTTGTTGAGCCGAGCATACGTTTTATCCAGCTTCCTTCAACGACGTAGGTTCCGTTTTCTTTTGTCACGGTAAACGGTTCATCATCTTTAAAGGAGATAACGGTGGTTTCAGCTTCGTCCTCATCGTACAGAACCGGTATCGGAATATCATCAAGGATAGATGATACATACATTATAAGTTCCTTAACGCCCTTATTTGCAGCTGCGGATATCTTAAATACCTTATAGCCGCGTTTTTCCATTTCACTACAGAAACCGTCATATATGCTTTGGTCATATACAACATCCATTTTATTTGCTACCACTATCTGCGGTCTGTCGGCAAAGTCGGCATTATATGTTTTTAATTCTTTGTTTATCAAATCAAAATCCTCTATCGGATTTCTGCCTTCGATTCCCGATGCATCGACTATATGCAGCAAAAGTCTGGTTCGCTCGACATGACGCAGAAACTCATGTCCCAAGCCTACGCCCTCTCCGGCACCCTCGATAAGACCGGGTATATCAGCCATTACGAAGCTGTTTCCTTCAGCCGGGCGTACAACGCCGAGATTTGGCTCAAGTGTGGTAAAATGATAGTTCGCTATTTTCGGACGTGCATCACTTACCACAGATAATAGGGTGGATTTCCCTACATTCGGAAATCCTACCAAGCCCACATCAGCCAAAAGCTTGAGTTCAAGCTTAATTTTACGGTTTTCCCCTTCAATACCGCTTTTTGCAAAACGCGGTATCTGCCTTGTGGCAGTCGCAAAATGGCTGTTTCCCCAGCCGCCGCTTCCGCCCTTCGCTGCGATGAATTTCTGTCCCGGGGTTTTCATGTCGGCTATTATTCTGTCGCTTGTAAGGTCACGTATAATGGTGCCGCACGGAACTGTCACGAACAGGTCGGAACCGTTTTTTCCGGAGCAGCGTGCAGCACGTCCGTCTTCGCCGTTTTGAGCTTTATAATTTCTGCGGTATCTGAAATCGGCAAGTGTACTGAGCTTGTCATCAGCGATGAAGATGACGTTTCCTCCGTTTCCTCCGTCACCGCCGTCGGGTCCTCCCGCCGCCACATATTTTTCACGGTGGAAGCTAACCAATCCGTTTCCTCCGTTACCTGCTTCTATATATATTTCCGCTGTATCTGTCAACATAAAATATCACTCCGTTTTTGAAATGTGAAGTTTATTTGATAGGGGATATATGCCCCGGAATCATTACTGTACTAAAAAAATCCCGAGAATTAACCCGGGATTTTTATTTAAATCAATATTATTGAGCAATCTCGTATACGCTTACTCTCTTCTTGTCCTTGCCGACTCTTTCAAATTTAACCTTGCCGTCAACAACTGCAAAAAGTGTATCGTCGCTGCCCTTCTTAACATTTACACCCGGATGGATTTTAGTGCCTCTCTGTCTTACCAGGATGTTACCGGATGTAACGAACTGACCGTCGCCTTTTTTAACACCAAGACGTTTGGATTCACTGTCACGACCGTTTTTGGTACTACCCATACCTTTTTTATGTGCAAACAACTGAATGTTTAAGCTAAACATGAATTACACCTCCAATTCGGTTATACATATATTGCCGGGGTACTGCTCCTGCAAATCCTTCAAAAACAAATACATCGAATCCAGCAAAATATTTATGTTCTTTCTGTTATCATCTTCTAAATCATCAGGCAACACAAAAAATAAATAACCATCGTCCGTTTCATACCCGAAATCAATTCCAAGTACCTTTTCAATACCGTTTAACGCCATGAATACAACCGATGATACCGAAGCACACACTATGTCGCTTCCTTCTTCACTGTAGCCTGTATGCCCGGAAAGCTGAGCTTTGATGATATTTCCCGAGCTGTCACGAAAAATTTTAATCTCAGTCATGATTACGCATTGATTTTTTCAATCTGAACCTTTGTAAATGCCTGTCTGTGACCCTGTTTGCATTTTTCGCCTTTTTTAGGTTTGTACTTGAACACGATAATTTTCTTATTCTTACCCTGTGCGAGAACCTTAGCATCAACGCTTGCTCCTGCAACAACCGGTGTACCGAATACGGTCTTATCGCCGCCTACAGCCAAAACCTTGTCAAACTTTACAGCATCGCCTTCAGCACCGGCTATCTTTTCGATGAAAACAACATCACCTTCGGAAACCTTGTACTGCTTGCCGCCTGTTTCGATAATTGCATACATTATATGAAGCACCTCCTTCATCCAATCTCGCTATATATGGTATTTGTAAAAACAAATTTGATGACCATACCTATGCGGTTACCATAAGATTATAACACAAACAAATCCTCGTGTCAACATTTTTTAATCGAAAAGTGCAAAAAAACGGCAAAAAAGCATTTCACAGTTTTGCCGTCTGAGTTTTATTTTGATTTCGATGCATTTTTTTTAGCGGTCGTTTTTTTCTCGGTTGCCTTTTTTGGCTCCGCAGTTTTTTTTGCGGCAGTCTTTGCCGATGCCTTTTTTTCTGTAGCCTTCGCTTTGGCAGGTGATTTTTTTGCGGGCTTTTCGATGGCATCAATAACTTCCTTTATATTTTCGGGGTTGCCCTCAATGATTGCCTTGCCATCGGATACCGCTTTTTCAATGTCGGTCTTTTTGTCGATTAATTTTTCAAATACGGTCGATTCAACTGTAATCATGGCTGTATGGTCGTGATAGTCGTATGGTTCTACCGAAAAGATGCCGTTAATATATGCGATGTAGAATGCTCCGGCGCAGTCACCGTCAGTCATATTTACCTGAATTGCAAAGTTTTCGCTGAGCTTTGAAACGTCAGCTTTTGTAAGCTTCTTTTTAAGCTTTTCAAATTTTGCGATAAACTCCATTAAAATATCATTCCTTTCTGTCTGTGTAAAACACGACATGGCATATAAACTTTTAAAGATTATACCCCTAAAATTCAATCTTGTCAATAAATTTTTTTGTCGACTATTGTTTTTATCCAAAAATTGCTTTAAAAGCCCTCCAAATGTGTGTAAATTCAAAAAAAACCGCATAAAACCTTGCAAATAATGTGTAAATTTGTTATAATATATAAATACTTTGACAGTGTCGGTATTTAAATGTGTTTTTGAGGTGAAACGTTATGACAATGCATGGTGTGGTCATAAATACGGACGGTAGCTACGCGACCGTCAGAATTAAGCGTCATTCCGCCTGCGGGCATGAGTGCGGCGAATGCCGTCTTTGCAGTGCACGGGATGTGGAGGAAAGACTTTTAAATACCGTCGGTGCAGAGGTGGGAGATACCGTTACTGTCGGTTCTTCCTCGGCAGAAGTTTTAAAAATGGCATTCATAGTGTATTTTCTGCCGATTTTGGGGACAGCTTTTTTCGGGTTTTTATCCTTTGCTGTTACCGATAATGCTTTTACAGCGGCGATATGTATATTTGTATGGCTTGTGCTGTGGTTTCTGTATATAAGGCATTATAACCGAAGTGCAGTTGAAGTAAGCAGAATTTTGGAGGTAGTCTATGAAAAGAATTAACATTATTACCGGTCATTACGGAAGCGGTAAGACGGAAATTGCCATAAATTTTGCGCTGGAATTGAAAAAAAGATACAATGACGTTGTGATATGCGATATGGATATAGTAAATCCGTATTTTCGCACAAATGACGCCAAGGAGTTTCTGGATAAAAAGGGTATACGGGTGATAGCTCCCGACTATGCCTGCACCAATGTCGATATACCGGTGCTGCCGGGTGATATAGTTTCCGTGTTTGACAATAAAAACGTACATGCTGTGCTCGACCTGGGCGGTGATGATGATGGTGCGGTCGCTCTCGGAAGATATTTTAATTACCTTAAAAATGAGGATTACGACATGTTTTTCGTGCTTAACGCTCTAAGACCACTTACCTCGGATGAGGAAGAGGTTAAAAATTTGTTTGAAAGCATAGAGCTCATGTCAAGGTTAAAAATCACCGGTATAATAGACAATACGAATCTTTCGTATCTCACCGAGGCAAGTCACTTAAATCAAAGCTTGGAATTTGCCGAGAAATTATCCCGTGAGCTTAAGGTTCCTTTATCGTATATAACAGGCAGGGAAGATATTATATCGAAATTGCCTGAAAAATATAAACAAGCCTCATTCAAACTTGATTTATTTATGAATCTACCGTTTGATGCATTGGCTTAAGTTAGGAGGCATCATTATGGCAAAAGTAACTTTTAATGAGGACAGATGCAAGGGGTGCATGCTTTGTACCACTGTATGTCCGAAAAAAATTGTTGTAATGGCAACAGACAGAATCAACGCAAAAGGTTTTAATCCGGCAACTGTTATAGAAACAGACAAATGTATTGGCTGTGCCTTCTGTGCAACCATTTGCCCCGATTGCGTAATAGAAGTTGAAAGATAGGAGGTTTTTGTTATGGCTGACAAAGTTTTGATGAAAGGTAACGAAGCACTTGCGGAAGCTGCCATTCGTTCGGGATGCCGATACTTTTTCGGATATCCTATAACACCGCAGACCGAGGTTTCGGCTTATATGGCGAAGAAAATGCCTAAAATCGGCGGTACGTTTTTGCAGGCTGAAAGTGAAGTTGCCGCAATTAATATGGTATATGGTGCCGGCGGTGCCGGAGCTCGTGTTATGACCAGCTCCTCCAGCCCCGGAATAAGCTTGAAGCAGGAGGGTATCTCATACATAGCAGGTGCTGATGTTCCATGCGTTATAGTAAATATCGTGAGAGGCGGCCCGGGTCTTGGCGGAATCCAACCTGCACAGTCCGATTATTATCAGGCGGTGAAGGGCGGCGGACACGGTGACTATCACCTCGTGGTTCTCGCTCCGAGTTCCATCCAGGAAATGGTAGACCTTACAAGCGATGCATTTGACATAGGCGATAAGTACAGATGCCCGGTAATGATTATGGGTGACGGTATGCTCGGTCAGATGATGGAGCCTGTCGAATTTAAGGATATTGATGTATCATCGCTTCCCGAAAAGCCGTGGGCTACCACAGGTACAGGCATGAAACGTAAAAGAAATGTTATAAACTCACTTTTCATTGACCCCAAGGACCTTGAAGACCTTGTTATGGAGCGTGAGAAGAAATACGCGGAGATAGCGAAAAACGAAGTGAGATATGAAGCTGTAAATACTGAGGATGCCGACATTGTACTTGTAGCATACGGTACCACCTCACGTATCGCGAAAACCGCTATGGCAAAGGCGAAGGAGCTTGGTATAAACGTAGGTATAATCAGACCGATTACCCTTTGGCCGTTCCCGTATGAAGCTTTTGAAAACGCACTTTCAAACGGAAAGAAAAAGTCCTTCCTTACAGTTGAAATGAGCACCGGTCAGATGCTGGATGATGTTAAAATCGCAGTCAATGGCAGAGCGGATGTACACTTCTACGGAAGAACCGGTGGAATAGTTCCCACACCTAATGAAATACTTGATAAGATAAAAGAAATTGCCGGAGGTGACAGATAATGGAAAAGGTATTTTCAAGACCACATGCACTTACAGATGTACCGCTTCACTACTGCCCCGGATGTCCGCACGGTATAGTACACCGTTTGGTTGCCGAAGTAATAGATGAGCTTGGTATTGAAGGCAGTACGATAGGTGTAGCACCCGTAGGCTGCAGTGTTTTTGCTTATAATTATTTTGAGTGTGATATGCAGGAGGCAGCACACGGACGTGCTCCGGCTGTCGCTACCGGTATAAAGAGAGTTCACCCGGATAAGACTGTTTTCACCTATCAGGGCGATGGTGACCTCGCAGCTATAGGTACTGCCGAAACGGTACACGCAGCTGCAAGAGGCGAGAATATATCGGTAATATTTATAAACAATGCCATTTACGGTATGACCGGCGGTCAGATGGCACCGACCACACTTTTGGGACAGGTGACACAGACCACACCATATGGTAGAGATGTGAGCCGTAACGGTAATCCCATAAGAGTAAGTGAAATGCTTTCTACACTTGACGGTCCCAGCTATATAGAGAGAGTAACGGTTGACACCATTCCTCATATTAAAGCAGCGAAGGCAGCTATTAAGAAATCCTTTGAATTACAGCTTGCCGGAAAGGGCTTTTCACTTGTAGAGGTTGTTTCCACTTGCCCGACAAACTGGGGAATGTCACCGACCGAAGCATTTGAATGGATGCGCGAGAATATGCTTAAGCATTATCCGCTCGGAGTATATAAAGATATTACAAAGGAGGAGAAATAACATGACTTACGAAACAATTTTTGCGGGATTCGGTGGTCAAGGTATCCTCTTTGCCGGAAAAATCATTGCATATGCCGGTATGATTGAGAATAAAAATGTTTCTCATCTGCCGTCCTACGGTCCGGAAATGCGCGGCGGTACATGTAACTGTCATGTTATCGTGTCTGATGAGCCGGTCGCTTCTCCGATAATTGTGGAGCCTACAGCTATAGTTGCCATGAATGCACCGTCACTTGATAAATTTGAAGGTACACTTGTACCCGGCGGGAAAGCATTTATCGACAGCACCTTTGTTTCAAGGGATGTCGAAAGGGATGACATAGAAGTATTTAAAATTCCCGCGACCAAAATGGCAAATGAAATGGGACTTCCGAAGCTTGCCAATATGATTATAGTCGGTAAGCTTGTTAAGGAAACAGGTATGTTCACATTCGAGGAACTTACCGAAGCCGTTAAAAAGCTTGTTCCGGCATCAAAACCGGAGCTTTTGGAGAGAAATCTTAAAACACTTGAAGCAGGATATAATTTCTGATATAATTACAAAAGTATTCCGAAAGTTTTTTCGGGATACTTTTGTTGCTTAATGGAATTTTTTAGGAGGTAAAAATATGATTGCTGAATTGTCAAATGGTACGCTTAAGGTAGAAATAAGTAGCTTAGGTGCTGAGATACAAAGCGTAAAAGGGAAAAACGGAACAGAGTTTATATGGGAGGGTGACCCTGCATTTTGGAGCGGAAAGGCACCGATTATGTTCCCGATATGCAGCGGACTTAAAGAAGATACATATACCTTCGATGGTAAAAAGTATCAGCTGGAAAAACACGGATATGCCAGAAAAATCGAATATGAAATCGAAGAAAATACAGGCATAAAGGCGGTGTTCTTGGCAAAATCCAATGACGAAACAAAGGTGAAATACCCGTTTGATTACGAGTTTCGCGCGATTTATGAGCTTGTCGGCAGCAGTATTAAAATTACTTACAGTGTGAAAAATACCGGAAACGGCGCAATGTATTTTTCGGTCGGTGCTCATGAGGCATATGCCTGCCCGGAGGGTATAGAAAACTATACCGTTGAATTTGAAAAGGAGGAGGACTTCTGCAGCTATAAGTTGGATGGCAATACTCTGCTTAATTCATATGATAAAATTCTGCCGAACGGTAGGGAACTGCCGCTTAAGGAGGATTACTTTAAAATCGATGCACTTTTATTCAAAACGATAAAATCACGAAAAGCATCACTTAAAAAGAACGGTTCGACAAAAAGAATAGATGTGGATTTCCCGGATTGTGATTATTTTCTTCTATGGAATGCGTATCACGCAAGGTATATTTGCCTTGAACCGTGGTGTGGTCTGCCTGATGTGGAAAATTCGGGATATGATATAACCGAAAAGGAAGCTATCACAAAGCTGGATGCAGGTTGTGACTACAATATGGTACATACTATCACATTTACCGAATAAAGTTGTTTTACGATTAATCAAAAAATAACCTTCCTGTTGTTGGGGAGGTTATTTTTTTGATGATATGTTTGTGCCCCGCCAGTTCAAAGCTTCGGCAGTATACACCGATTGTTTCGGTTATTCCGAAAAAGGCACGGAATCTACGCTGAAGGATTTTCCGTTAAGATAGGACAGGGCGTTTGTGTCCGAAAATTCAAATTTTAATTTGTACGAGTAAAGAGCCTGCGTTTTCATTCCGAGCTGCTTGTTGACTTCATTTTTACCGTATTTTCCATCACCGGCAAGCGGATGACCTATGGAGGCAAAGTGCGCTCTTATCTGGTGCGTGCGACCGGTGAGAAGCTCAACCTCGACCAGACTGGTGATGCGATTCTCTTTTAAAACGCGGTATTTGGTAAGTATTGTTTTTCCGTCGGGCTGAGGTGTATTGTGTATATATACTCTGTTTTGAACTGAGTTTTTTACCAGATATCCACTTAATATTCCGGATTTATTTTCAAGTTTGCCGCAGACAAGGCACAGATAGAATTTTTTTATTTCTCTGGTTTTAATTTTTTCGTTCAGTAACCTAAGCGAAACGGCATTTTTCGCACCGATTACAATTCCGCCGGTATTTCGGTCTATTCTGTTGCACAGAGCGGGTACGAATGAATTTTCATCGTTGGGATTGTATTCTCCCTTTTGATACAGATACGCTTTCATGTGATTTAAAAGGGTATTTACCTTTTCGGTATCATCTTCATGTACAATGATGCCGGGCTTTTTGTCCATCAGAATTATATTTTCATCCTCATAGACGATTTTAAGCTTCGGTTCGGTGATTTTCAAAAAGCTGATCCTTTCATCGGGAACCTCGAAAAACTCATCGTTTATATATAAATCCAGTTTATCACCGGTGTTTAATATGCGATTTATTTCGCATTTTTTTCCGTTGAGCTTAATTCTTTTTTTTCGTATACCTTTGTATATGAGGCTTTTTGGCATGGTTTTGAAATACTTCCCCAGAAATTTGTCCAGCCTTTGCCCCGAATCGTTTTCGTTTACAATAATTGTTCTCATGGTATTACTCCAAATTCCGTGTTTATAAATTCATAAAAATGCTCTGTATCTATATTGTGCTGTTCGCCAAGTACAGCTCTGATAATGTTCGGTGTATCCGTATTTTCGGCACCGGCACCATAACCGATTTTTAAAATATCCATTTCCGGCATTGTGCCGTAGTCGTTTACCGCTGCACTTAAAAAGGCTTTGTTCCACAAAAGTGAAAAGCTTTCCTGAGAGCAAATTGAATCCTTCGGTATAATCGTCTGTGATGATATGTTATCTTTGCTGTGACCTTTTGAACATATGATAAATTCTACGTTAAAATCCTTTAAAGCCTGCAAAACGGCATACGCTGTACAGATTTCGTTTGTTAAAACTGCATTGTTAATGTCAGATTTCGCTGTGCTTTTTGAAAGAGCTTTACCGCACAGCGCCGCAATTCTTGAAAGGGTAGGATAATTTTCACAGCTTGCTGTGAACTTTTCGGTAAAGGATAAAACGTCATTGACTTTGATATTTTCCGCAGAATCAGGTATGATTATGTCAGCTCGTAGGGCTTCTATTTCACAGCGTTTTACAGAGTTTAGCTTGATTTCCGCATCGGGACACAGTTGTTTGACTTCGTTTTCAATGCCTGGCATATCGACACCTGCATCAGCAAGTGCCCCCAAAAGCATGGATATGTCAAATTCTAAAAAACAATCGATATATAAAATTCGCATGTTATCACTTCCGAACTGCTACATTAATAATTCGTTTATGTGGTTTATGGCTTTGTTTACTGTATCATGTGTAACGGTTGACATATATTTTTCATCGTACAAAAGGGCTTTTTGGTAGTATTCCTTGGCATCTGCCAGCTCACCACGTTTTTCCAAAAGTGTACCGTAGTTAAAATACGGTTCTATAAACTGAGGATTTTTCTTGAATAATTCATCATATAAGCTCTGTGCTTCGTCAAGCATTCCGGAGATTATATATGCCTGACCGAGGTTGTCGGCAGTTACCATGTCATCCTCATTGAACTTGATACCTTCTTCGGAAAGCTCTATAGCTTTATCAATTTCATTGTTTGCAATGTAAAAATATCCCAGTGAACCGTACAGCATGCTGTTTAAGAAACCATCCGAATAAAGCTCCTCCATTTCCATTATGGCATCGTTTAAATTGCCGCGCTTCCAGTGTATAAGTGCGAGGTTGAAATCAGCGGTTTTAAAATTCGATTCTTTTAGTGCATGCTTGCCCAGGTAGGTGGTTTTGTTTATGATAGCCTCGGCTTCGTCCAAGAATCCGTTTCTGAGAAGCAGGTACGCATATGTCAGCTTGCTTTTCGGGCGCATTAAGCCTGTTTTTGATGCTCTTTCCATCCATTTAAGACCTGCTTCGTGGCTGTCGGAGTATTTTATGCTTCCGACGAACATCATTATATCCGCACGGAATATAAAAGCCAGAATTGCCAGCGATAATACCAGTGTTGCCAGAGTTATGAATATATTGCCGAACACAGATGCTATAAGTGTGGCGGCTATGGGGAAAATTATACAAAGTATCGGTAAAATTGCTTTTTTCATGATACATACTTCCTTTCAAATTTTAAAATTGAAATTTTTTGTCCAAGCTTCTGTATTGAATCGCTTCTGCCAAATGCTCTTTTTTGATGGTTTCGCTTCCTGCAAGGTCGGCAATCGTGCGCGAAACCTTCAAAATGCGGCTGTGCGCTCTCGCACTCAGACCCAAGGCTTCAAATGCCGTCTTAAGTATGAGCTTACATTCATCATCGAGCACACAGAATTTTTCTATTAATGCAGATGTGAGTTGAGCGTTGCAGTATAATTTATATTCGCGGTATCTTTCCAACTGTATCTGCCGGGCTTGTTTTACTCTTTTTTGAATATCGGCGGAGTGCTCACCGCGGCGGTTCGATGACAGGTCATCATATTTTACCGCCGGTACTTCTATGTGGAGGTCAAATCTGTCGAAAATAGGTCCCGATATTTTTCCGAGATATTTTTGTATTTGCCCCGAGGTGCAGGTACATTCACGCGAAGGGTCACCGTAATAACCGCATTTGCACGGATTCATGCTTGCAATGAGCATTACAGAGCTTGGAAATACGGCTGAGCCGCCCACTCTGGATACAGTGAGATATCCATCCTCCAGCGGCTGGCGCATGGCTTCGACGGCATCCTTCCTGAATTCCGGAAATTCGTCCAGAAACAGAACGCCTCTGTGTGCAAGACTCATCTCGCCAGGCTTTGGAATAGTGCCGCCGCCCGTAAGACCGACATTTGATACAGTGTGGTGCGGGCTGCGGAAGGGACGGCATGTTATGAGTGGTGTGTCTGCTTTCAGCTTACCTGCAATCGAATATATTTTTGTGACCTCCAAAGCTTCCTCAGGGGATAAAGCCGGCAGAATGGATGGCAAGCGTTTAGCCAGCATGGTCTTACCTGAGCCCGGAGAGCCTATCATAAGGCAGTTGTGTCCTCCTGCCGCAGCTATTTCAAGTGCTCTTTTGGCAGTTTCTTGCCCCTTGACGTCAAAGAAATCTTCCGCATATTTTTCGCTTTCATTAAATAGGTCGTGTATATCTGTCACTTTTTTTTCTATAATGCTTTCACCGCGCAGATGCTTTACGGCTTGCTCCAGATTCTCGGCACCGTAGGTTTCCACCTTTTCGGCAACCGATGCTTCTCCGGCGTTGCCAACCGGTACAAGAAGCTTTTTAATGCCGTGGTCAATCGCAGCTACGGCTGCGGGGAGTGCACCGTTTATATTCCGCAGAGTGCCGTCAAGGGCTAGCTCTCCGAGAATCAGATAATCATTCGTACTGCCCGGCGGTATCTGAGCCGATGCCTCAAGTATAGCTATACTTATGGGCAGGTCAAGATATACGCCTTCTTTTTTTGTGTTTGCCGGCGCAAGATTTACAATTATTCTTTTTTGCGGAAGAATAAATCCGCTGTTTTTAATCGCGGCTTTTATACGTTCCTTTGATTCTTTGACTGCGGTATCGGGAAGACCGACTATCTCAATGCCCGGAAGTCCCTGACCGACATCCACCTCAACATCGAGAATATATCCGTCGATGCCGGATATTCCGCACGAATTAACTTTTGAAAGAGCCATGCTTATCTCCTCGTAAAATTATCTGTATATGTCAAAACATATCTATACAATTATATCATATCATATATTTTATAAATTTTCCATAGGTTTTTGAATTTTATTTTTTAATATTTTTTGAATTAGTGTTTCATTTTATTTACATATAAAAAG
>CAYRGA010000001.1:15787-59492 GCA_964423705.1 uncultured Oscillospiraceae bacterium | reverse complement strand
ATTATATATATTGCGGCACAATGACTGAAGGCACTGAAATCAAGGCGTACAATGTTTTTGGCGGCGCAGAGATAATAAGCGGAGCCGATAGCGGCATTTACAAGTTTACCGACAGCTATTTTAAAAAAATTAAGGCGGAAAATGCCGATAAATCGGAAATAGTCATTTACAGTCGCTTATCGGATGAAAATATAAATTACGTTTCGTCTGCCGACGGTTACCTGTCTTTGGCGGTTATCGAAAACGGAGCAGTAAATAAAAATGCAGATATCTTTTGCTCGGACGGAAGCCTTACGAATTTCGGAGAGGGCAGATTTAAAATAAATCTTAACGGCAAAGCAGTCGTTTCCGCCGTAGGTTCAAACGGAAAGTACTGGGGAAATGAACTTTATATAACAGACAATTTCGGAAACCGAAAAATCACATGTGATTTTGACGGTATGCAGACCGAGGAGCATAGCGGCTGCAATGTGACGTTTGCCGATGACGAGTGGTATTCGGCGGAGGGGAACGACAAATTTAAATTCGGTATAGCCACGTCGCGGCAGGATTACGCCGATTTGGCATTTGTAGATGATGAGTACATGTTTTTAACTTCTGTATCGGATGGAGCATCGAGTGACTCTTTAGGCTATGCGGCGGTTTACCACAGCGGCACAAGCGAGCTTGAAGGAGCTTGTATAACGTTCAATGCCGTACGATGCGGCGGTGATATCGAATATGGGATAAGGTTTTTGGTGTCCGAGGACAGCAGGAGCTTTTATCAGCTCGGTATTCAGAAGTACTCGGCACTTACCACAAACAGACAGTGGGTTTTGTCCAAAGTGACGGACGGAACGTCGGAGGAGCTTGTATGCGGTGTATACAGTGTAAGCCCGCAGAATGCCGCATGCCGAATATCGCTTTTATATGATTCAGACGGTATTTATTGGAGCGGTGCGGATGCCGACACGGGAAGAATAAATACTTCGCTGTGCGGAAGCTATGCGCCGAAGGGCGGGATAGAGCTTATAAAATCGACCTTTGGGTTTTATGCTTACCGTGACAGCTCGGCTTTAAGCAACGAAAGCGAAAGCCGACTATACATAGACAAGGTGACTGCCGATATTTTCGGCACAGAAGCACAGCGATTTGATTATGTGGAAGAAGACGGCGGACTTACTGTAAACGGCTTGGATAAAAAGCAGGGATTGATAGGCTCTCATTTGATTATTCCCGATAAAATCGGCGGCGTTTCGGTGAAGAAAATCGCACCGCACGCCTTTGAAAACGAGCAGTTTACGAGGCTTGAAATAAGTGATGGTATTGAGGAAGTCGGCGAATATGCATTTTGTGATTCACGAGTTGAATACGCCTCCTTGGCGGGCAGCATTAAAGTTCTCGGTAAAAATGCCTTTCGCGAATGCGGTTATTTGCAGAGTGTAAAGTTCGGGGACGGAATGACGGAAATTACGGATGCTTTTTATAATTGCAAATCGCTGAATTGCTTGGTGATTCCGAGCTCCGTCACAAAAATCGACTGCAATACCCTGGCTCTGTCAAGACTAAGGTGTGTGATTTTCAGTGGTGATACGGCGGAATTTGTAAATACGGCGGCTGTGAACCGCACTGACACGCTTCTCGGGGAAAGACTTACGGGAAATACGGATTTTTATTACACAAAGGACAGCATGAAGTCAGCTCTTGAAGCTGCATTCGGAGCTTCTGCCGTACACGAAGGCGATGTTGACGGTGAAAAGCGATTAACGCTTAAAAGGATTGATTATCCCGCGGTGATTTCATATTTTCATCGGGGTACACCACTTACCGGCGGAGCATATCATTATAAAAAACTATTTGTTTATTCACAGACGGATATTGACGGAAGGATTATTCTGGCGGAGTACGGTGCAGACGGGGAAATGGTCGGTGCGTACATTCTGCCACTCAGAATGAGCGGCGGCACGGCGATTTATGATGTTACCGATTTTCAAATTTCCGTCGGAGAGAAGACGGGAAAAATCACCGCTGTTCTATGGCAAGGCTCAGACAGCCTTATTCCGCTGTCAAAAGCCTTTAAGTCCGTACCGTGGTAATAAAGCTTTTAATGAAAAGGGGAAGAATATGAAAGGTTTGTTTGAAAAAATAATTTCGGCGGCACTTGTGCTTATGCTTTTCAATGTGCATGAGATACCCGTTATGGCATCGGATGGAGGGTACAGTCTGGCATATACGGTGAACAGTGACGGTAAAACCGTCACTGTTACAGGCTTTCAAACAGAGCCTGACGGAGAATATAACCTGGTGATTCCGCGGAAGGTTTCACTGGAGGGAAAGTCGTATTTTGTGACGGATATAGCTGACGGTGAAGGTGTAAACGACAGAAATTGCACCAAAAGTCCCTTCGGAGGTTACCGTGATTCAAGCGGTAGTGTCGTGTACAACGACAGCATGAAGAGCTTATCGCTGCCGAACACTTTGAAAAGGATAGGTAACGGTTCTTTTTACGCATGCCGCGGCTTAAGCGAAATCGAAATTCCCGACAGTGTCGAGTCTATAGGCACGGCGGCATTTTGCTATTGCGAGAATCTAACCTCTGTGGGAGTATTGCCTATTAAGCTTAGTAAGATAGGGCAGAGAGCCTTTTCGTATATAAAAAAGCTTTCAGGAGTGCTGAATATAACGGATGCTTCAAGTATAAAATCTTTCGAGAGCTGTATGCAGATACAGGACAGTATGCGCAGTGCCCGCGTGGTTGTAAATGAGGGTGTTAAAAGCAGTGCCGGAAATATTTACGGAGCTAATTTTATGGAAACGCTTGTTTTCCCGAGTACCCTGAAAAAATCCGAGGTCAGCCAGTTTACGGGCAATACCATGAACCTGCTGCGCGAGGTGTACATTTTAAGTGATGATTTTGTATTCGATACGGAAGCCAAAATTCAAACCGGGAAAAATGCATCCACCCCCACGAAATGGTACGTGCGCAGCGAAGCGGTTAAGGATTATTTGGTAAACGGGAATTTTGAAATCGCCGAGGAAAACGTGGTATTGACGGATAAAAACATCGTAGTTTTCAGCGAGAGCAATGAACACATGGAAATATGTGAGGTTGAAGAAGATTCGATTATCCTTGCAGAACCCGAAAGGGATGGCTATGATTTTATCGGCTGGTTTGACGGAGTGAGCATGTACCTGCCGGGTGAGTCCTACAGTGTTGAAAAGAGTGTCGTATTGCAGGGAGTGTGGAAGAAAACCTATGAGCCCGATACTGTTTTGTATAAAAGTATTTTTCCCAAATACGGAAAGGCGGACATTTCGTCTGCAGTGGGACGGGTGATATGCCCTTCGCTTGCAGACACTGCAGCCGAGGTAACACTAACCGACGAAAACGGTTTCGATGAGGTTTTTAACGCTGAATTTGATTCATCGGGCATATGGGTAAACTACGAAAGCGACAGCCCATACACCGAGGTTAAGGTAAATGGCTGTGACAGCTTTGAAGTACTTACTGAGGCGGATGAAGGCTATGCGGTTACCGTAGGACTTCGTGAGCCTAAGGTACTGATATATCCTCGTATAAACGGTACGGATGATTTGAGCGAATTTTCGTGGTCAAGCTCCGATGTGACGGTCGCAAAGGTATACAACGGAGTGATTACCGGCTGCAAGAGCGGTGATGCGGTGATATCGGCATCGCTTGGCGGTACGGTGTTTGATGTCAGCGTGACGGTTGCGGGTGAGATCTCTGCGGCGATAGAGCAGGGCAAAGAGCAGGAGTACCTGGAAGCGAAAAAACCGATAACAGATGCCGTAAGCGCGGCGATTTCCACTGATGACAAGGAGGCACTTATATCGATTATAACCGGTGCAGGTGCGATTCGTCTTTCAGATATAAGGGATATTGACACCACGGAGCTTGAAGCTGCCGAACCGGAAATGATTTCCGAGCTTGCAGACAGGCTTTTAAACTATGATGCTCCGACTTTTGACAACATTGACGATGTGGTTGATTTCGGTGATTTACTGGCAAAGGAGTTTGCCCTCGGAAGGTTGAACCACCTCACAGATACCGTGAAAATCGAAGAGGTGATAAATACTTATAACGGTTATTTCGGATTTGATATCGAAAACACCTACTATAAGAACAATAAGGACGATGTGCTGGAGTATTTTAAAAGCTATACTGCCGTAAAGCTTTCGCAGTCGGTTGAGGACTTTAAAAATGCACTTGTTATGGCATCGGTTAAAAATGCAGTGAACTATTCGTCACTTGCCGTGGTTATAGAGGATTTGAAGGCTGAAATAGGCTATAACGAGCAGCACTATGCCGAAAACCGCTGCTCGTCTATGCATATGGCTATTGCGGATGCCAAGGGTGGTTTCGTAAATAAAGGGGAGCTTAGAAAATATATAGATAATTACGAAAAGGTGGAAGAGGATTCTTCGTCGGGCGGTGGTTCAAGCTCAAGAAAATCCTCATCCGTATCGACGGGCATTATAAATGTTAATCCTTTAAATCGTGTGGACGATAAGAACGTATTGTTTTCGGATGTGTCGAACGACAGATGGTCACACGAGGCTATCGCATATTTAGTCGCCAAAAGTGTGGTGAACGGTTATGAAAACGGAAGCTTCTGCCCCGAAAATTCGGTGACAAGAGCTGAATTTGTGAAGCTTATTTCCTCTGCATTCGGATTTGTGACAGATGATGGAAAAGCAGACGCATCGGAGAATGCCGAGCTGCCGGAATTTACGGACATCAAAATGGACGATTGGTTTTACGGTTATGTGATCGGTGGGTATTCACAAAAAATAGTATCGGGTTACTCGGACGGAAGCTTTAAGCCGAATGATAAGATTACTCGTCAGGAAGCCGCAGTGATGCTCTACAGAGCCTTTTGTGCTCTCGGACGTGAAACGGGAAGCGGAAGAAGGCTGGACATAGCTGATATTTCAGCCATAGATGACTGGGCATACACGCCTGTTATTAAGCTTATGCAGGCGGGAATAATATCCGGTTATTCGGATTCGACCTTTAGACCTCATGACGAAATCACACGTGAGGAAGCTGTGAAGATGATTTATGAAATGCTCATTGACGGGAGGCAGATGATATGAAAAAAGGCTTTTGCTCAATTGCGATTGTGACGGTATTGCTTCTGAGCCTTTCGGTGACGACAGCATTTGCCGGTGTAAATGAATTTCCCGAATTGATGGATTGGTTTAAGGACAAGGATTACGGCAAAATAGATGAATTTATATACGATGACCAAACCGGTATCATCGAAAGTACGGCGGCATGTGACATTACTGTACACGATTCTGAGCCGTTGTGGGAGGCCTCACCGTACATGCTCTCTAACTGCAGCGGTGTGGTATTTCCGTTTGATGATGTGCTTTTCAACGGTTCGGTCGGAGATGAGCTTTCCGAGGAGTACTTGGAATTTGCATCATCCATGGCCTCATATCCGTTGATGCGACTTGGTTACGGAAACAATGCAAACATGCTGGAAATGGTAGGCCCTCAGGAAAAGAGAAGTGTCGGCAAGTGCGTGCTGTCAGAGGAGGATCAGGAAATATACATGGCGGTCGAGCCGCGGCACAGAACTCTTAACGGAGAAACGCTTGCCAAAACGGGACCGCTGGAAATGATAAAGGCGGCAGAAGCCATGAATCCCGATGTTCGTTTTACGCTTATAATGTCCTTTGTGTATGCCACACCGGAGGATAACGCCAATTTCGTGCGGTTCCTTATGGACGACCCGAGTGAATCCGTATGGGGACAGATGCGAGCCGAATACGGACACCCGGAGCCTGTAAAGCTTCATTCCATAGAAATAGGAAACGAGGTGTATATCCGAAATTCATACGGCGAAGAGGAGGACAAAAGACAGGTTGAGTTTTATGCTCGTATGTTTAAGGCTCATGCCGATGCCATAGCGCAATATCACCCCGAGGTAGGCTGTTCGATATGCCTTATGTGTATGGACGGTGAGGCTCACGAGGTTTGGAACGTGCCGATGATTAAAGAGCTTGGTCCGTACATAATGGAAAAATACGATGAAAACAACCGTTTCGTATCACTGCATCACTATTACAGCGGCTACGAAATGGCGTACACGCAGAACCGCATACAGGTGTGCATCGACAGCTTAAATGAGATACTCGGTGAGGGACACGGAATACGCGGACTCTTTTCCGAACATTCCAAGTGGGCATCCGACTGGATTGCACCTACCACCCTTGAATCGGGACTTGCCACGTGTCAGTTCTTAAACAGGATGTATCAGTGGGATTATTTCACTTCATATGCGGCTCATTATTTCTGCTGGCACAGTCACAATCTGTGGAACAGCTTCAGACGCAGCCCGCGTGATGATACGCTGGTTCGTTCGGGTCCCGACTACATGTACAACATTTATCTGGATAACCTGGGTGACCGAGTATTCCGCTCGGATGTGGTGACCCTGGATGACAGCGAAATAGGTGATATAAATTCTACGCGTCAGCTTTATTCTGTATGTGCGATGGGCAATGGGACAAATGAGCTTAAGCTTATAATGGCGAACCGAGCTCCGAATACCGATATAGCTTTGAAATTCAGCTTTGACAGCGGAAATTCGTACACACTTATAGGAGAGGAAACTCTAACGGCTCCGAATATATATTCTTTTCCGTATTCTGCCGATACGCAGGAGATTTTCACAAAGACGAAAACCGAAAAGAATGAACCGGGATTTACAGAGTACAGAATGCCGCCGAAATCAATGGTCGTCCTTACTCTGAAAAGTAACAGGGCAATAGCGTCGCTTGACGGAGAAAGCGGAGCGGACAGCGGAGATGCCGTATATGACGGTGAGAGGCAGTTCGATGATGTGGAAAATCACTGGGCAAAAAATGAAATTAATCTTCTTGCGGCAGAAGGTATACTTAGCGGTAAATCTGATAATCTGTTCTGTCCGAAGGACAGAATTACCAGAGCGGAATTTGCCGTGATAATGAGCAGAGCATTAAAGCTTGAGGATTTTTCGGGAGAAATGGCTTTTTCGGATGTAGAGCATGACAGCTGGTATGAAAAAAGCGTAAATGCTGTCGCGGCAAGCGGATATATGCGTGGTGACGGAAACGGAAGCTTTTCACCTAATGACGGTATAACCCTGGGAGAGGCTGCCGCAGCGGTAAGCCGTGCCTTGAGGAGTGATACCTCCGAATATGATGTGGATAGTTCATCGGAGCTTTTGAACAATGTGGATTTTGAAGGTGAATTGACCGAATGGGAGCGGGAGTGCTTTGCGGTACTGATACACAACGGTTTGTTTTCGAAGTTTTATGAAGAAAAAACGGTGCTGAAGGATAAGGAGATATCCAGAGCGGAAGCCGCGGTTTTGTTGTATAGATTAAAGAATAAGAAGGGCGTGTAATGACAGCTTTTTAAGGAGTGTGATTTGATTTGGGCAGAAGATATTTTTCGGCGATTGCCTGTGTGCTTTTGTCAGTTGCCTTGATGTGCAATACGGCGGTGCTTGCGGAAGAAGCGGCTGTTCAGCCTGAGGGCACCACGGATAATGACATTTACGGTCTTGACAGCTCGGCACAGTTTGAAAAGGATAATATCGCATCGGAGGCTGTAAGTCTTTCCTTTGACGATGTTGAGGAGCTTAACTCGGCGAGAAGAGCGGAATTTTTGGTGAAGCTTGGCTTTATGACTGTAACGGACGGTAAGCTCAGACCTAAGGACAGCTTTACAAGGTACGACATGAGCCTTGCACTGCAGCGTATAACCGCTGTGAGCGGATATTCTTCGGATGCGGAGTTTAACGATGTGGAGAAAACGGACGAGAGGTATGCTCCGCTGGCATATGCATACGACAGTGGCTTTATATCAAGGTTTAATGATTATACCATAAGACCCGATGATGATGTGAGTTCAGAGGAGCTTTTGTATGCGATGCTGTGTGTTATGGGATATCGAAAAACTGTCGAAGCGGTAAACGAAAAGGGTACAGACGGTGTGCTTAAGACGGCGAAAAGCAGTGATTTGCTTTACGGCATCACCTACAAGGCAGATAAGATTACACGTGCCGAGGCAGTGGAATTTTTGTACAATGCGCTTAAACAGCCGGTAAATGATACCGTCGGCATAGAGCGTACAGGGGAAAACGATAATTATGAATTGGCATATGAAAAAAGTGATGACAAAACTCTTCTTTCAGTGTATCATGGTATATACATAGGCGAGGGCAGAGTGAATGCGACTTTTTCAACAGCGTTGAGAGATTTCCGCACCACGTCAAAGAATGAGCTTTTGATAGAAGATACGATATATACTTATACCGATGTATCGATGCTTGACTTTTTCGGCTACAGCACGGAATTTTACTATAAGGAAATGCCGCACCGCACAAGGTCGGAGCTTGTATACATGCTAAAGGCAGCCGATGTCAAGGAATTGACCGTCGGCTCCGAGGATATAATATCGTACGACGATAATGTCATCACATATTTTGAAAAAAACAAAAAACGAACAGCTGCAGTGACTGCCGATTTTGAGCTTATTAAAAACGGAAAATCCGTGAAGGAGTGCCTGCCTTCCGAGGTTCTGCCGTCAAACGGAAGCGTTACCTTGGTCGCAAACAGCGGCGGGAAATACGACACGATGCTTGTGTGGGAGTATTATAACGCGGTGGCGGAGGGAATATCTGCCGATGGTACGGTATTGAAGTTGGCACTTAAACACGGAGTCCCGACACTGGAATACGATATTGAAAATGTGGTTATAGACATGTTTGACGGTGCTAAAAGGATGGATGCAAGCATTGAAACTTCATATTACTATGACGGTGACGGTGTGAAGCAGACTCGTGTGACACTGCCGTCAGTTCAGACAAATTCGCTTTTGAGTATCTTCGCAGACAAAACGGAGCAAAAAGACGGCAGAAGGGTCGCATCGAAGGAGGCGAGGTACATACGCGTTGTGGTAAACAATGCC
Source organism: uncultured Oscillospiraceae bacterium (assembly GCA_964423705.1). Classification (GTDB taxonomy): domain Bacteria; phylum Bacillota; class Clostridia; order UMGS1810; family UMGS1810; genus CAKSIN01. The sequence goes on along the minus strand of CAYRGA010000001.1, from coordinate 50,524 downwards.
TGTGTCGAGGGTACGATAGATGCAGTGAAGTACAAGTCATCGGGCAGTATTGATTTGATACGACTTTCAAGAATCGAAGGTGATAAGGTTATCGCCGAGAAGTATGAGGCAGCAGAGGACAATTTCCTTTCAAAGGCGGATAAAAAGCTTGAGTGCGGTGCCGTAGTTAAGCTTTACCTTGATTATATGGGGAAGATAGCGGCATGTATCTTTGATAAATCCGATGACACTCTGAGATACGGATATCTGATAGATGCCAAATTAAACGGTGATTTATCACCGAAGCTTACATTTAAAATTCTAACGGAAAAGGACGAAATAATTCACCTTGACGGTGCCAAAAGAATACGTATGAACGGTGTTTCTACCGATAATCCGGACAATGTTCTTAGAGATATTCATAATTCAGCGAAGCTATTAAACGCTGAGTTTACCGTTTCGCAGATGATAAAATACGCTGTAAATCCAAGCGGCTTACTCACGGAGCTTGAAACGGTGACGGATTCGCTGGGAGTGGCTGACGGCTATGAAGACAGCCATTTGAACCGTGAAAATGAGCGGAAAAACATGGTTTACCAGACCGGCTGGGGAAATGCATTTGTCGAATACGAGTATGCCGATTATCTGGAAAACGGTGAGCAGAAAAATATTCGTCTTGAAATGACACATTATGTGGGAGAGCCTGAGGTATTTTTCTGTGTGCCCGAAACGGAAACGTTGGATAATGATAAGCTGTTTTCGGCAAATGACGGCTGGCCGTCGGAGAGCACGGACATGTTTCCCACAGAGCTGTACGACGTGAGTGATACCATGACACCCGGTGCTGCAGTGGTGTATGCCAAAATGCAAAATTCCTATCTGCCAAAGCCTATAGTCGTGGTTGACAGGATTTTTTACAAGCAAAACGCCGAAAGCGAAACGCAGAAATGGATTTCGGGATATGCCGGTGCCGGCGGATATGTGGAATACCCGGCGGATGAGGAGAGTGTTTTGGCAAATGTCAGGGTAGGAGATGTGATATTTGCCAGCGGCAGAAATAACGAAATATATGAAACAGAGTGCATGGGAAATGTTATCGATATAGCGAAGTCGGACATTGCGGATGCACCGCTTATGATAAAGTCAAAGAATAAAGCACCCGAAACGGATTTCTATTTATATACTACCTTGTACGAGGCATATGATTTCGGTGCGGACACAAAGACCCTGGTTCTACAGCGCGGCAATATAACAGACGGGGCGAAAAGAGAATATCAACGCGCCTCATGGTGGGTGAGTGAATGGAGAAAGTGGGGCGGAGCGGTGACGGTCGAGGTTGACACCGATACCGATTATGCTTGGTTTAACACCGGAACCTACGGCGATATAAAAAATGCGTATGACTATTCAAACGAAGAAGCGTCGAAAATTTTACTCATAGAAAACTACGGCTACGGTATGAGATTTGTCGTTATAATTAACAAGGTGTGATTTGCTTCTGTTGCGGTAAAACTTAGCGGTGCAGAGGTTCACGTCGGAAATAAAAACTCGGCAGCAGGATGCGGATTGTTATAAACTCTGTTTTGAGTGCAAAACGGGAGCGTTGCTCCTATAAAAAATAAAGGAGAGAAATGAATATGAAAATCAAAAAAATTGCAGGATTGGCACTTTGTGCGGTAATGGCTGTCGGCTCATTTTCGGGATGCGGAAATAAAAAAGCCGACAACAAGGATGTAGTTACAGTCAGTGTATGGACAGGCGGCTCATCGGATTTCGACGTATGCAGTGAGCTTATAGGAAACTGGAATGACACTGTCGGCAAGGAAAAGGGAGTGTACATTGACTATCAGCTGAAGGGCGGCGATACACTTTCACAGAATATCGAAATTGCGTTAAAGGCAGGAAATGCGCCGGATTTATTTTATTCGGGTTCTATGAAGAGCTTCGCGGAAAATGGCTACATAGCGGCTGTTGACGATTTGCCGGGCGGCGATAAGCTCATAGAAAAATTTTCCGATGTGATAGACGATGAGAACAATCGCGTTGACGGCAAAACATATACCCTTCCGTACGGTACAAATTTGAGAGGACTTATTTACAACAAAGACATGTTCAAGGAAGCCGGAATAGTGGATGAAAACGGCGAAGCAAAGCCGCCGGTGACCTTTGATGATTACCGAGAATATGCTAAAAAGCTTACCGATAAGAAAAAAGGTACCTACGGTGTGGTATATCCCATGAAATGGACAGGCTGGTACGGCGGCGATATAACGACAGTCGTACAGTCCAGTGCAGGTCACACCGGCTATGACCCCACAACGGGTGAGTATGATTACAGCGCGTATGCCGACATCATGCAGTACGTCCTGGATATCTATAAGGACGGAAGTGTATATCCCGATATCGAAGGACTTGATAATGACACAGCAAGAGCATTGTTTGCAGAGGGTAAGATAGGAATGAAAATTGCCTATTCGTTTGACGTAGGTGTGCTGAACAATCAATTCCCTGCAAAATGTGATTGGGGTGTAGCTCCTCTTCCGGTGCTTGACGGTGACAACTGCTATTACCAGAGAATGACCTACGGCACATCTCCGTACATAAATAAAAAGTCAGTTGAATCCAAAGGTGAAGCTGTAGCAGCGGCGTTTGAATTTCTGCTCAGTGACGAATATGTCATCGACCTTTATAAAAAGGGCTGCTCCTTCCCGCTCGACTACGATATGATAAAGGATGTTAAGCTTGACAGCGATGCTCCGAAGGGCTGGGCTGAATTTGCAAAAATGCTGGAAGTAAGTCATATGTACAACCACGAACCTAAGACGGAAACAGCAAATCTGGTACCGATAGGAGACAGATTCCTCGAATACTGCTGGACAGGTAAAAAGACACCTCAGCAGGTAGCGGACGAATATGTGGCGGATTTGTACGAGGCTCAGAAGCTTTACTACAAGAATAATCCCGATGAAAGTCCCGAAATATACAAAAATCCCGATTGGAACATCAAGAGATAAGCATTGGTATTGAGGAGGTTGGAGGCTTTGTCCGAAAAAGTGAAAAGAAAAGGTTTAAAATTAAAATCGACGGTCGGACGGCAAGAGAGTATAAGCTGTTATCTGATGCTTTTACTGCCAATTTTAGGCTTTTTGGTGCTCAATGTATACCCGATATTGTGGACCTTCAAATGGTCGTTCTTTAACTACACCGGCATACCGTCTGAAACGCGCTTTGTGGGTGCGGAAAACTTTGCGACGCTGTTTTCCGAGGATATGTCATACTGGAAATCATGGATTAATACTTTACAGTTTACATGTCTTAAAGTGCCGATAGAGATGCTCTTTGCGCTTGTAATGGCGACCTTTATATGTAATAAGTCTGTCAAAATGAAGGGCTTTTTCCGTTCGGCATACTATCTGCCGAATGTAATCAGCGTAGCCATCGTGGGATTGATATTTTCAAATCTGTTTTCCACAAACGGCTTTGTAAACGAAATGCTCCAAAGGTTCGGCATGGAAAAGGTGGAGTGGCTCGGCAGCAAGACAGCTGCCATGGGCATGCTTGTTTACGGCTCTGTATGGAACACCTTCGGCATAAATGTGCTGTATTTTATAGCGGCTCTGTCAAATGTTCCCGAGGAGCTGTACGAAGCCGCATCCATTGACGGTGCCGGGGCACTCAGAAAGTTTTTCTGCATTACGGTTCCGATGATAGCTCCGGTATTCCAGACTATCATACTGCTTTCGCTTCTCGGAACCTTGGGTGTAAACGAGTACATCATAGTTTTAACCGGCGGAGCACCGGCAAATTCCACGCGTACAGTAATGAGCTATCTTACCACGAAGTTTGTACCGGGATTCATGGAGGAAACAACTCCGAACCTGGGCTACGGCTGTGCCATATCGCTTATGACTACGATTATTTTCGGCATAGTTTCGGTGATATATCAGAAGGCAAGCAAGAAAATGAACTCGGTTTATTAGAAAGGCGGTAGAAAAATGGTTAAAAAACATACATCAACCACAGTGATTTATCTGATGCTTATCGCAGTGTTTATAATCACGGTTTTTCCGCTTTTTTATACACTTACTTCATCTCTTAAATCTTCGATGGAGATACTGACAAGCGGCAAGATTTTCCCTGAAACACCGAGATTCGGTAACTATGTCGAAGCATGGAATTCGCGTGAGCTTCAGGTCGGCAGGCAGTTTTTAAACAGTGTGGTGTACTGCGTGTGCAATGTCCTTATAACGATAGTTGTGTCAAGCATGTCGGGCTATGTATTTGCGGTGGGCAGATTCAAATTCAAGGGAATCATATTCGGTTGCTTTACGTTTCTGATGTTTGTAAAGCTCGGCGGAATATCGATATATCCCACATTTGAGATTTTTGAGCTTTTGCATTTGCCGATAAATCTGTACGGCTTGATATTTATTCATTTGTTCAGCGTGCCAATAGTGAATATGTATTTGGTAAAGAGCTTTGTCAGCGGTATCCCGTACAGTCTGCTGGAGGCGGCGACGATAGACGGATGCAGCTTTTTCGGAAGATTCGTAAGAATAATTTTCCCTCTTTTAAAGCCGACAGTCGCCACCATAACCATTCTGGCTTTTCAAGGCTCATGGAATGACTACATTATGCCTACGGTATTTACGCTTACCCGTCCCGAACAGCGCACGCTGATAGTCGGTCTTATGGCGCTGAAGTCATCGGGCGGTGCTGCGGCAAGCTGGCATTTGATGCTTGCGGGAACGGTTATTTCCATAATTCCGGTTTTGGTGGTATATCTTCTCTGCAACAAATACTTCGTGGCGGGCATCACAGCCGGTGCCGAGAAGGGTTGATTTTGTAAGGGATAAAACAAATCTGTAATATTTAAGGAGCTCATATGATTATACAAATTATTGCCCCACACGATGCCGGGGCGCAGATATCTGTGGGAGATATCCCAATAAAAACAGAATCTTTGAAAATTGAAATATGTGATGAAAACAACAGAAGAGTTGAAGAAAATTATGATATACGGCGCGGACATGCGGAGGTTAGCGGTCTTGAAAACAACAAAAAATACTTTGTCACCGCCCGTGCGTATGATAAAGACGAAAACATTATCGCCGAGAGCAATACCAGAGTGCTGATTCCGAATTATGTTCCCGGAAGGTGCGTGACATATCTTCATCCGTACGACAGTACGTTTGATCCTGCCGGAAGGTATCTGGGAAGTCCGAGCATTGTGAAAATGAAAAACGGCGATATTATAGTAAGTCATGATTTGTTTCTGGAATCCTATCCCAACAAATTCGGTGTTGATTTCAGAGATAAAACCGCATACGAAACCTGTGTGACGAAGCTGTATAAATCATCGGATAACGGCAAAACATGGAGCTTTTTAAGCGACATACACAGCTGCACCTTCGGAAAGCTGTTTTTGTTTAAGGACAAGCTATGCATGATTGCGCTGTCATCAACCGATGATGCGGTATTAGCCGACCCGTTTAATCTGGAGGAACGCAGAGGTGACAGCAACATAAAACAGAGCGGGCTTGACATAATGCTGTTTTGCTCGGAGGACGGTGGACACACCTTCGGAAAGCCGTGCAGCATTACCGGTGCGAGGACGGGTGGCTTTCACAAGGCGGCAACTCCCGTGGTCGAATGTGACGGTAGGCTTTGGGTTGCGTTTGACACCCCGAAAAATCCCGAGAGCGGCTTTGGCATGGCAGCCGCCAGTGTCGACATTAACTGCGATATAACGGACGGTAAAAACTGGGTTGTCACAGAACCGTATTTGTATTATGACAAGTCATGGAGCGGCACGGTGGATGGTATGTGGCCGTACATGATGGAGGAGGCGAACGCCGTAGTCGGACCTGACGATGAGGTATACGTGATAGCACGCTACAACAGTGTGAATTACGGAGCGGAATTTATAGAGCCTTCCGATGACGGCTTGAAGGTCGTGGTAATGAAGGCGGACAAAAGAAACCCTTCTGCACCGCTTGAATTTGTGCGGATGCAGCATTTTATAGGTGGACTTTCAAAGTTTACCGTTAATTATGATGATAAGTCGAAAAAATATTATTCGCTTGTGAGCAGAGCCACCGGAAATATGTGCTGCCAAAGGAACATACTTTCGCTGGTAAGCTCTGATGACCTGTGCAGCTGGAGCATAGAAAGGGATTGTATAAATTTACTTGATTTGAACTGGTATCAATCGTGCCGCGAGGCGGGAATGTACTATTGCGACTGGGTTTTCGACGGAAATGACATACTGGCGGTGTGCAGAACCGCTCTACACGACTGCACAAACTATCATGATTCAAATATGATTACCTTTCACAGATTTTCTGATTTCAGAGAAACAAATTATAATTTTGAGGAAGTATGACGATGAAAAAAGCGGAAGCATTCACTACTATGATAACGCCGTATCTTTCCGACGGCGGTGTTGATTACGAAGCGGTAAAAAAATACGTTGACTGGTATTACAAAAAAGGCTTGGACGGCATCTTTGCGGTGTGCCAGTCGAGTGAGATATTTTATCTTACACTTGAAGAAAGAGTAAAAATTAATAAGACCGTTTGGCAAAGGGTAAAGGAGCTTGAAAAGGAGTACGGCAGAAAAATGACGGTCGTGTCCTCGGCGCATGTGTCAGACAAGATTGATGACCAGATTTATGAGCTTAACAAAATTGCGGAATCGGGAACGGATGCGCTGATTTTGATAACGAACAGGTTTGATTTGAACAACGATGGTGATGATGAATGGCTCAGAAATGCCGAAAAAGTGACAGAGGCTCTGCCGAGCGGGGTTAAACTTGGACTTTACGAGTGCCCCATGCCGTACAAAAGGCTTGTGACACCGAGGATACTCAGTTGGTGTCTTGAAAGCGGCAGATTTTACTACATGAAGGACACCTGTTGCAATGCAAAAACCATAAGTGACCGTTGTAAATTGCTCAAGGACAGCTCATTTAAGCTTTTAAACGCAAATTGTCAGACCTTGCTGTCGTCACTGAGAAGCGGCGGTGACGGATACTGCGGTATAATGTGTAATTTTCATCCGGAGCTGTATGTCTGGCTCTGTGCCAATTTTAAAAACGAGCCGCAGAAAGCCGAACTGCTTCAGTCGCTTATAGGAACTGTGGGTTTTACCGAGATTGGCTTGCCGTATCCGCTTACCGCAAAATACCACATGTGTCTTGAGGGTATACCCACGGTGAACCATGCCAGAAACAGAAGCTTCGATGAGCTTACGGATTACGTGAAGGAGTGTACGGAGCAAATGCGGTATTTGTGCTCGGAGTTTGCCGGAAAATTTTTAACCGAAGGAGAAGGTGCACTATGAAGAGGCTTTTGAATTTCGGTTCACTCAACACAGACTATACATATTCTGTAGAAAAATTTGTGACCGGCGGGAAAACTGTGAAAGCTCTGGATATGAATAAAAGCATAGGCGGCAAGGGCCTTAACCAATCCGTAGCCTTCGCACGTGCGGGAGGCTTGGTCTACCACGCCGGGAAAATCGGTGCGGACGGAGCAGATTTAAAGAGCTATCTGGACGAAAACAATGTAAATACCGAATTTGTAGAGGCTTGCGAATTGCCCGGAGGACATGCCATAATTCAACTTGATGCCGACGGCGGGAACTGCATTATGGTGTACGGTGGTGCCAACGATGCCGTCACGGCGAGCTTCGCTGACCGTGTTCTAAAGAATTTTGACAGCGGTGATATGCTGCTTGTGCAAAATGAGATAAGCAATGTAGGCTACATAATCCAAAGGGCACATGAAAAGGGAATGTATGTGGTTTTAAATCCTTCGCCTGCCGAAAACTTAGATATACCGTACGATGCGGTGGACTGTTTTATATTAAATGAGCATGAGGCCAAGGTTATATTCTCAGCAGACAGTACAGAGGATGCTGTCAGAAGAATGAGTTCGGGCTGCTATGACGCCTGTTATGTGCTGACTTTGGGAGCGGAAGGCTCGATGTATATAGATTCGGAGAACCTTGTAAAGGTAAGTGCCGTATCTGTCGATGTCAAGGATACCACGGCAGCCGGAGATACCTTTACCGGATATTACCTGTATGCGATTTCGCAGGGAGCGTCGCAGGAAGATGCTCTTAGACTGGCATCATGCGCCGCGGCTGTGGCTGTGTCAAGATACGGTGCCGCAAGCTCCGTACCGTGGAGAAATGAGCTTTGATTTTAAGAATTCAGCGTTTTTTTACAAAAATTCCCAAGAGGACAGCGGTTAAGTGTGCCGTTGTCCTTTTTTTGTGACAGGAAAAGGATTTTCGACAGGTATATCGCAAAATATAAAAAGCATATTATCCAAAAAACTCACATAAATTAGGATAAAATTGAATAAAAATCCGATTTTGCTATAGACTTTTTTGTGCAATTATGATATTATAATTTAAAATATGTAATTACATGCAGGGAGGTTAATATGAAACTTGATGAAGTAAGGGGGATTCTTTCCGCGCAGGTGCTTTGCGGAGAGGACAAAATGGGCAAGGAGGTTTTCGCGGCGTGCGGCTGTGACCTTATGAGTGATGTGCTGGCATTTGTTAAGGACCAGGCTCTTTTGCTTACGGGTCTTATAAATCCTCAGGTTGTCAGGACGGCAGAAATGATGGATATGAAGGCCATCGTTTTTGTAAGGGGCAAGCAGCCGGCGGAGGAAATTTTGAAATTGGCGGAGGACGCAAACATAGTTATAATGTCCACGGAGCTTCCGCTTTATCTCGCATGCGGCAAGCTGTACGGCAGCGGTCTTTACAATTGACAAAAAGCGGACACTGTCTTTTTTAAGGCGGTTTATTTTGCTTGCGTTTTAGTCTTACACTGAAATAAGGAGGGATTGCATGGAGGGATACAAGCTCAGCTACAATGTGGACGGAGATGACTTCACGGTAGCGGGGGAGGCATCACGGAATTTAAAAAAAGTGCTCGTGCAGCTCGGCATAGACCCGCAGATAGCCAGAAAAGCGACAATTGCAATGTACGAGGGTGAGATTAACATGGTAATTCATGCAAACGGCGGAGTTATAGATGTGGAGATTTCGCCGGAGAAAATACATATGTTTCTGCGTGACCGCGGGCCGGGTATAAAGAATATAGACCTTGCCATGACAGAAGGGTATTCCACAGCTACAGACCGAGTTCGAGAGCTGGGATTCGGTGCCGGTATGGGTCTTCCGAATATGCGAAAATACACAGATTATATTAATATAGAAACAGAGGTCGGGGTCGGAACCACGGTCGAAATGATAGTAAATATCAGCCAATAAGCTTAACACTGAATCCGCTGCAACTGCGTTTACATAATTATTGCACGGCAATGGGTATTTGCGGTTGAATACGCAGATTAGACTATGGGCGGTTGTTATTTTCGTTAAGTTTATATTTTTAAAATTCCTTTTTGAAGGATGGTGAAGAAATGGAAGATATCAGACATTCGGTGCTGTTGGACAGAGATAAGTGCAAGGGGTGCACGAACTGCATCAAAACCTGTCCGACACAGGCGATACGTGTTCAAAACGGAAAGGCGAAAATTTTAAAAGAAAAGTGCATTGACTGCGGCGAATGTATACGGATTTGCCCGTATCACGCGAAAAAAGCCGTGACGGACAGCTTGGAGCGGCTAAAGGATTTCAAATACACGGTGGCTCTGCCCGCGCCTACCTTTTATGGGCAGTTTGCGCAGGCGGAGGATATCGACGTCATATTAAATGCTTTGCTTAAGATTGGCTTTGACCATGTGTACGAGGTCGCATATGCGGCCCAGATGATTACACGTGAAACGAAAAAGCTCATGGATTTAAAGCACTTGGAAACGCCGGCTATAAATTCGGCATGCCCGGCTGTGGTTAAGCTCATAGCTACGCGATTTCCGAACCTTATAAATAATGTGGTTCCACTTATATCACCCATGCAGCTGGCAGCCAAGCTTGCAAGAAAAGAGGCGATGGAAAAGACAGGATTTAAAAGTGAGGAGATAGGCTTGATTTTCATAACGCCCTGTGCCGCAAAGGCAACCTGTGCACGTTATCCGATTGGTTTGTCAATGACGAATATAGACGGTACCTTTTCCGTAAAGGATGTATATCTTAAAATTCTGCCGTATCTCAAGGATAATGATAATATAGAAAAGCTTTCAAAAGCAGGCTTTTCGGGGATATGCTGGGCAAACAGCGGCGGTGAGGCGGCTGCAAACGGCGGCGATAATTACATCGCAGTGGACGGCATACACAATGTACTCAAGATACTGGACGAAATCGAAAACAATCGATTAAAGGATATAAAATTCATAGAGCTTCTCGCCTGTACCGGCGGCTGTGTGGGAGGTCCTTTAAATGTAGAAAACGGTTTTGTGGCGAAAAGACGTGTTAAAAATCTTGCGCTCAAAAGCACCAATGAAAACGGTGTCGACTTCGATGAGGAAACACCGTGTAGCTTTATGTGGGACTCGCCCATTCCCTTTGAATCAAAGCTCAATTTGGACGACAACATGCTTGTCGCAATGCAGAAGCTCGCGAAAATTGAAGAAATCTATGAGGGACTTCCGAAGCTTGACTGCGGCTCCTGTGGTTCGCCCACCTGCCGTTCGCTGGCAGAGGATGTCGTGCGCGGATATGCTGCGGAGGATGACTGCATAATAAAATTTAAAGAGAAAATATTAAGGTTTGCAAATGACGTAATGCATACCGATAATGGCGGTGATAAAAAATGACGGTAGAAGAACTGAAAAACGAATTAAAGCTTGAGGTGGTGTCCGAGGGTGATATGTCGGTAACGGCGGAGGGCTGCTACTGCTCGGATTTACTGAGCCACTGTATGTCGAATATAAGCAGTAATAACGTGTGGGTAACCGTTCAGACCAATATCAACATTGCGGCAATAGCCGTACTTACGGAACCCAGCTGTATAATAATTGCACAGGGTATGAGCGTGGATGAGTCAGTTGCCGAAAAGGCAAAAAGCGAAAATGTCACCATTTTGAGAACTCAGCTTCCCGCATATGAGCTGTGTGTTGAAATAGGTAAGCTGATATGAAACTGTATTATGATTTTCATATTCATTCTGCACTGTCACCATGCGGTGACAATGACATGACACCGAACAACATAGTAAACATGGCATTGTTAAAGGGCTTGGATGCCATTGCGGTCACAGACCATAATTCGGCGAAAAATGTGCGTGCATGCATGAAGTGTGCACAGGAAACTTCGCTTATCGTCATTCCCGGAATGGAGCTTGAAACCTCCGAGGAGGTTCACATGCTGGCATTGTTTGATAATGTGGAGGCACTTGAGGAGCTTGACGATATAGTGACATCAAGCATGCCGCCGGTCAAAAACCGAGCCGATATATTCGGTGAACAGATAATTATGGATGAAAATGACAATGCGGTGGGCACACTTGAAAATTTATTGATTACTGCTTCAAAGCTTGACGTATACCGTGCTGCGGAATGTGTCAGAGGTCTGGGCGGAGTTATAATTCCGGCACATATTGACAAGGATTCCTACAGCCTTGTATCGAATCTCGGTCTAATACCCGAGGAATTGGAGCTTTCAACGGTTGAAATAAAGAATCCGTCAAGCATAAACAGGCTTTCGCTTACAAACAGAATCGACAAATATATGATGATACACGATTCCGATGCACATTTTCTGTGGGATATACATGAAAAAGAGTATTATATCGATGTGGAGAGCAACAATCTACGGCAAATAATCACAAAACTAGAAGGTAAAAAAACAAAACAATTATGCAAAACGACGAATTTGTATAACAGTGATTAAAATAATGGCGAAATAAATAAAAATATGTTATACTTATTATGAGTTTGTGTGTTAATTTTTATAAAACAAATATAAAACAAATTATGAGGGGGTTTACGCATGAGTGAAATAAAAGCTCCGGCTTTTGTAAGCACAGCAGAACAAGACGAAAAACTTAAAAATGTAATTGAGAAGTATAAGGGCACTGAAGGCGCACTTATACCTGTTCTTCATGAGGCACAGGATATCTTCGGATATCTCCCGAAGGAAGTACAGCAGAAGATTTCCGACGGACTTGATATACCGATGTCGGAGATTTACGGCGTTGTTACATTTTACACGCAGTTTTCAATTTATCCAAAGGGTCAGTATCAGGTCGCAGTCTGTCTCGGTACCGCCTGCTACGTTAAGGGCAGCGGTGATATAATCGAAAGAATCAAGCAGAGACTCGGTATTGATGTCGGCGAATGTACGGCAGACGGAAAATTCTCGCTTGATGCCACTCGTTGTATAGGTGCATGCGGTCTTGCGCCGGTACTCACTGTCAACGATGAGGTTTACGGCAGACTTACCGTGGACGATGTCGATGACATTCTTGCCAAATATATGTAATACATAGCTGATTTACGGCACGCATGGACGGCGTTATCCACTATCAATAATTATAATACCGAATGTGCTTTGTGTAAATGGCAAAAAAAGCATACTGATATATCTTAAATTATATACGGAGATTATTATGACCGAATTATCACTGCATATTTTGGACATTGCTCAAAATTCCGTAAAAGCCAAAGCAACGCTTATAGAGATTGAGGTTGATGAGAATGTAAGCGCGGATACTCTTACAATAGTGATAAATGACAACGGCTGCGGTATGGACAAGGAATTTCTGAGTGATGTGGTAAATCCGTTCAGAACTACGAGGACGACACGCAAGGTGGGACTCGGACTTTCGCTCTTTAAAAATGCGTGTGAGCTTACGGGCGGAAACTTTAGGGTCGAGTCGGAGCGCGGTGTCGGTACAAGGGTTACGGCGGTTTTGATATATGACAGTATCGACCGTCAGCCGCTCGGTGACATGGCTTCCACCATGAGTACACTTATCGGAGGAAACGATAAAATCGATTATGTGTACAGGCACACCTGTAACGGTGAAGCCTTTGAACTTTCCACCGCAGAGATACGGAAGGTACTCGGCAGTGATATTGCACTGAGTGAAATCGATGTTCTTAAATGGATTGAGGACTATATTAGGGAAGAAACACAAAAATTATATGGAGGTGCTTTATAAATGAAAAGCTTAGCTCAGTTGGAGGAATTGAGAAATAAGACCTTGGCAAAGGTAAATCTCAGAAAAGAAAGCGAAGACAGCATCCGCATAGTTGTGGGAATGGCAACCTGCGGTATCGCGGCAGGAGCAAGACCTGTACTTAAGGCAATAATGGACGAAATCGAAAAGAGAAATCTCACAGACAGCGTATATGTTACACAGACAGGCTGCATAGGTATGTGTAAATATGAGCCGATTGTTGAGGTTTATATGCCGGGCAGTGAGAAAATCACTTATGTTGAGATGACTGCCGAAAAAGCTGTGAAGATGGTAAATGAAACGGTCGTAAACGGAAAAGTCGTTTCTGAATATACTATCGGTGCGAACAAATAAATAAGGAGGAAACTTTCAGATGGAATTAGCAAGAGCTCATGTCCTTGTCTGTGGCGGTACCGGATGTACCTCATCGGGAAGCGGCAAAATTATAAAGAAATTTGAAGACAGTTTGGCAGAAAAAGGTCTGTCCGAGGAAATCAAGGTTATTCAGACAGGTTGCTTCGGTCTGTGCGCTTTGGGTCCGATTGTCATCGTATATCCCGAGGGTGCTTTTTACAGCATGGTTCAGGAGGACGACGTTGAAGAAATCGTAGAAGAACATCTTTTAAAGGGCAGAATCGTTAAAAGATTGCTTTACAAGGAAACTGTGGTTGACGAGGACAACATTAAGTCGCTTAACGAGGTTGACTTTTATAAAAAGCAGCAGCGTGTCGCACTCAGAAACTGTGGTGTTATAAACCCTGAGGCAATTGACGAATACATAGCTTTCGGCGGATATACCGCTCTCGGAAAGGTTCTTACCGAGATGAAACCGCAGGAAGTAATCGATGAAATTAAAGAATCCGGTCTCAGAGGCCGCGGCGGCGGCGGATTCCCGACCGGACTTAAATGGCAGTTTACCGCTAACTCACAAGGTGACAAGAAATTCGTAGCATGTAATGCCGACGAGGGTGACCCCGGTGCATTCATGGACAGAAGCGTTTTGGAGGGTGACCCGCACTCTGTTATAGAGGCTATGGCCATTGCTGCATACGCAGTAGGCGCAGACCAGGGCTACATCTACATCAGAGCTGAGTACCCGATAGCTGTAAACAGACTTAATATGGCTATAAAGCAGGCAAGAGAGTACGGCTTGCTCGGTAAAAATATATTTGATACCGGCTTTAACTTTGAACTTGAATTAAGACTCGGTGCAGGTGCGTTTGTCTGCGGTGAGGAAACAGCACTTATGACCTCTATCGAAGGTCACAGAGGTGAGCCAAGACCGAGACCGCCGTTCCCGGCTGTCAAGGGACTTTTCGGCAAGCCTACACTGCTTAACAACGTTGAAACCTATGCAAACATCACTGCTATTATAAATAACGGTGCAAAATGGTTTGCTGAAATAGGAACAGAAAAGAGTAAGGGTACCAAGGTATTCGCTGTCGGCGGTAAGATTAACAATACCGGTCTTGTGGAAATCCCCATGGGTACCACGCTTCGTGAAATCGTATATGATATAGGCGGAGGTATTCCAAATGGCAAGCAGTTTAAAGCAGCTCAGACGGGAGGTCCTTCCGGCGGATGTATACCGGCATCCCTTATTGATACACCGATTGACTATGATTCACTCATCAGCATCGGTTCGATGATGGGCTCCGGCGGTCTTATCGTAATGGACGAGGATAACTGTATGGTTGATATCGCGAAATTCTTCCTTGAATTTACCGTTGATGAATCCTGCGGTAAATGTGCTCCGTGCCGTATAGGTACAAAGCGTCTTTTGGAAATACTCAATAAGATTACAAAGGGCGAGGGTACACTTGAGGATATTGACAAGCTCGAAGAGCTTTGCTACAGTATAAAGGATTCCGCACTTTGCGGTCTGGGACAGACTGCACCGAACCCGATTCTCAGTACGTTGAGATATTTCAGAGATGAGTATGTTGCACACGTTGTGGACAAGAAATGTCCTGCCGGTGTATGTAAGGCGCTTATCTCCTATAAGATTGACCAGGATAAATGTATCGGATGTACCAAGTGTGCGAGAAACTGTCCGGTCGGTGCTATTTCCGGCGAAATCAAGAAGGTTCATTACATTGATTCCGAAAAATGCGTTAAATGCGGCGTTTGCGTGGATAACTGTCCTAAGAATGCTATTATAAAATAAAGGAGGGTACATAAGATGGATATGGTAAATATTAAAATTAATGATAAAGAATACAGCGTTCCTGCATCTTACACCATCCTTGATGCTGCAAGAGATGCAAATGTTCACATACCTACGCTTTGTTATCTCAAGGATATCAATCAGATAGGTGCATGCAGAATGTGTCTTGTAGAGATAAAGGGAGCCAGAGCACTTCAGGCTGCGTGTGTATATCCCGTTTCGGAAGGCTTGGAGATTTATACAAATTCGGCTAAGGTAAGAAAGGCAAGACGCGACACACTGGAACTTATCCTTTCAAACCACGAAAAGAAATGTCTTACCTGTGTAAGAAACAGAAACTGTGAGCTTCAGCAGCTCTCTGAGGAGCTTGGTATCGACGAGCTCAGATATGAAGGCGAAAATATCAGCTATCCGCTCGATAATACGTCTACTTCACTTGTGAGAGATAACAACAAATGTATACTTTGCCGTCGTTGCATAGCGGCTTGTAAGAATCAGACAGTTTCGGTTATCGACTGTGCTGACAGAGGATTTAAAACACACATTACATCTACATTTGAAAAGGATATCAAGGATGTGGGATGTATATTCTGCGGTCAGTGTATAGTTTCATGTCCGGTAGGAGCTCTTACCGAAAAGAATGATATCCCGAAGGTTATAAGCGCTATAGACGACCCCGAAAAGCACGTGGTTGTACAGACTGCTCCGGCAGTTCGTGCCGCTCTCGGCGAGGAATTCGGTCTTCCGATGGGAACACCGGTTACCGGAAAGATGGTAGCTGCTTTAAGACGCCTTGGCTTTGATAAGGTATTTGATACAGATACAAGTGCCGACCTTACCATTATGGAGGAGGGTACAGAGTTTATAGAGAGATTCACCAAACAGGAAAATCTCCCGATTATCACTTCATGTTCACCCGGTTGGGTTAAATTCTGTGAGCACTACTATCCGGAATTTTTGGGTAATTTGTCCTCATGCAAATCGCCTATGGAAATGTTCGGTGCGGTTATTAAGTCTTATTATGCAGAGAAATCGGGTATCGATAAGAATAAGATATATTCTGTGGCCATCATGCCTTGTACATCAAAGAAATTTGAAGCAAGCAGAGATGAATTTTCAACCGACGGAACACAGGATATCGATGTTTCTCTCACCACAAGAGAGCTTGCCAGAATGATTAAGCAGGCAGGTATCGACTTTGCAAATCTTCCGGACGAAGAGTTTGACCAGCCGTTCGGAGCTGCTACAGGTGCCGGCGTTATCTTCGGTACGACAGGCGGTGTTATGGAAGCTGCAATCCGTACAGTGTATGAGATTCTGGAAAAGAAGCCGCTCGATAACCTGAATATAACCGAGGTAAGAGGTCTTGAAGGCGTTAAGGAAGCTACACTTAAAATCGCCGGAAAGGATGTTAAGGTTGCGGTTGCTCACGGTACAAAGAATGCAAGAGTTATTCTTGATAAGATTAAAGCCGGTGAGAAATATGACTTCGTTGAGATTATGGCATGTCCCGGTGGTTGTATAAACGGCGGCGGACAGCCGATAGTCGATTCACGTACAAAGGCTGTGGTTGACGTTAAAGCTAAAAGAGCAGGAGCTCTTTACAGCGAGGACGAAGCTTCTGTTCTCAGAAAATCTCATGAGAACCCGAATATACAGCTTATGTATAAAGAGTATTTCGGTGAGCCCGGAAGTCATAAGGCACATGAGCTTCTCCATACTCACTATGTTGACAGAAGTGCAAATAAATAATAGTAAATTTAAGGCGGCTGTGCGATATGCGCAGCCGCTGTTTTATTTTATGCTATAACGGGCATCAATGCCGGTTCTTTGTCAACAGTCGGGGTAAAGTCGAATAGAGAAACTTAAGCCATTCTATGAAATTTGGTATTGTCGGTGACGGAAAAATAAGACAACGTCTAAATCTTTTATTGTTAATAAGATTTCTAACAAAATTGCTAATATTTTGATAGGAATCAAAATGATTGTGTGATAAAATTGTCGTATGATAATGTAAATGCGAGGAGGATTTATTATGATACGACAGCTTGAAAAAATCGGAAAGGTAATACCCAAAAGTTCGTGTGATATAGGCTTTTCAAGAATCAGCCTGGGCTTTGAAAAACTTGACCGTGATGTTTTCGACCCGGAAAAGGCATATGATAAGGTGGCAAAAATCGGAGTTAAGCTTGCGAGAATACAGAGCGGCTGGGCGAGAACCGAAAAGAAAAAGGGTGTATACGATTTTGAATGGATTGATAAAATAGTTGACAATTTTTTGAAAAGGGACATTGAGCCATGGGTTTGCTTGTGCTACGGAAATGAACTATATAACGAAGAGGCGAAGAATGTATTCGGAGCTGTCGGCTGTGTTCCGATTTTTACCGAGGAACAAAAAAACGGATGGGAAAACTATGTAAAAGCCTTCGTAAAACATTTTGAAAACAGAATAAATTATTATGAAGTTTGGAACGAACCGGATGGGCAGTGGTGCTGGAAGCCTGGTCCCAACGCCGTCGAGCTTGGAATGTTTACGCGTGACACCGGAAGATACATAAAGGAAATAAAGCCTGATGCAAAGGTTATCGGCGGGGTTGTATGTACGCGCGACCTGGCGTATTTGAACGATGCATTAAAGACGGGGATGGGAGATTACATCGATTTCATCTCTTTTCACGAATACACTCACGACGAAACAAGCGTTTTTGAAACGGTTGAGGCATACAGGGAGCTGGCACATTTTTACAACCCGAGTATTGAAATAATACAAGGCGAATCCGGTTCGCAGTCACGAACCGGCGGTCACGGTGCTGTGTGTGGTATGGGCTGGACGGAAGAAATTCAGGCGAAACAGCTTGCACGTCATATGCTCTGTGACTTAATTTCGGGTGTGCATTTCACCTCGTATTTTTCATGCATGGATATGATAGAGGCATTAAACGGTGCGGTAGACAATACTGCCTCATACCTTGACTATGGCTATTTCGGTGTATTGGGAGCGGATTTTGACGAGAATGGAAAATCAGTAGGAACATATTATGAAAAGCCGTCGTATTACACCTTGCAGAATATTTGCTCGGTTTTTGCAGAGGATTTCAAGCCGTGTAAAATTCCACTGATGTTTTGCGGCGGATATTCCGAATTTGTCGGTGAAAATCGTGTTGTTCGAAAGGAACTGATAACGGGTGCATTTGAAAAGGAAAACGGAAAATGCTTTGTATATTGGTATCCCTCAAACATACTGACGACCACGGTTGAAACCGTCGCAGATATGACATTCTTCACGGAATATGACAAATTCAAAATAATCGATATCATGGATGGTACAGTTTATAAAATACCGGACAGGATGATTGAAAACAAGGGAAATGGGGTGTATCATATAAAGGATATGCCTGTTAAGGATACACCGCTATTGTTGGTTATGGGCGAATTTTAAAAATAAAAAGACGGTTCCTTGTCGGTGATTGGAGTTGATTTGGAACGAAAATGTGATAAAAATGTATCAGATTTTGTGAGGTTTCTTTGAGCCGACGACAAAGAAACATACATTAAAGGCGGCTGTGCGATATGCACAGCCGCTGTTTAAATAATCATTTTATGAATCTGTCTTTTACTTTGATGAGCCGATGCATTTTGAACATGGTGTAAGCTTTGATTTTACTGCTTCATCCCACGATATTTCATAACTGTTTTTGCCACCGCATTCGACACTTGAATGATATTTTTTACCGCTCGGTGTTCGATAAATTTTCGAAGCGGTATTGTCATTAATCGGTACGGATGCCTGACCCGAATAACTGCTTTCTCCCGTTAAATAATCAATTGTGATACCCGGCTGTACATTGTAGCAGAATACACAGAATGATATTCCCCCGCCGTTATCTTCTACCGAATATGCTTCCAAAAGAACACCGTCTGCGACCGAATTGCTGTCTGTGAAAACAGGGGTTGAGCGGTACAGCACATGATTTTCGGTTTTGTTTACGTAATCTGCTATCTGATTTTCAAAAGGAAGCATTCCGTCTATGTTCAAGTACCTTGTACCTGTAATAAGGTTTCTTTCATTGGCGTTTTCGCCCGTAAGCTGAAAGCCTATCAAGTGACATCTGTTGTAAATATATCCGCCGTCTATGTTATCATATGAGGCATTTATCCAGCCTGTGGGTGTTACTGCGGAGATGCTCTCTCGGTCGGCTGCGGGCATGGTGTCCTTCGCTACGGATGCAAAGCATACATCACATCTGCCGAGCTCATCGAGTCTGCTGTAGTATTCAAAGGAGCCGTTTATAATTTCGTAGCTTTTGAAAAATGGGATATTATTGTTAATCTGCATGTATGGCTGACCCGAATATTCGATCAGTACACTTTCAAGCGCATTGTGTTCGTTATCGTCGAAGGAATTTCGTATCAGAGATACGGTTTGAGTACTTTCATCCCATGCCACTCCCAGTTTAAAACTCTCCGCAATGAATCGAAGCGGGAGCATTGTGCGGTCGTTTATAACGGTCGGAGCGGTGTCAAGAACCTCGGCGTTTCCGTTTATGTGTGCGATATCACTGTCGATAGTCAGTTCGATTTCGTCACCATCCATGGTAAGGAGAATGGAACGTGTATCTTCATTCCAGGTGACTTTACCGCCGAAGGTTTCGGCTACAGATCTTATAGGAACCAAAGTACGGTCATTTTTGATTACGGGAGCTGTAGTCAGGCCGACGTCTATCTCTGTTTTTACACCATTTATTTCCATTAGGGGATTGTCAATCTGCATTTTTACGACAATGTCGGGCATATTGCTTGCTAAGGTATGGGGCGACAAGGAAAACGTGCCGGCAATCACGGCTGCAAGCAACAGAATTTTTGGCTTTTTCATCGTATCACCTTCAATTAATCTTTTCTTTGCATCGGACAGGATGCATGCTATATCAGAAGTATAGTACACGAAGCTCACGGTGTCAATAAAAATCTTTTAAAACACCTGGTGATATTACGAAAACGCGGTATTGACTAATTACTTTAAATGTGATAAAATGATTTAGATAGTGATAATTAATTATAGTGGGGATGTGTGGTTTTACATGTTATTTGACATTCATTCGCATTTAATTCCCGGAATTGATGACGGTTCCAAAACACTTGACGAATCACTTAAAATTTTGCACACTATGGAGAGCCTGGGTGTAAATGATGTTGTGCTTACGCCGCATTATTCCGTTAGGAGAGGATATAAGCTTTCTAATGAAAAGATAACTTCTTCTTTTAATATGCTTAAGGACGGATGCAGTCAAAACGGCATAGGAATAAATCTGTATCTTGGATGTGAAATCGAGTATTCAAGTGTTATTCCGCGCATGCTGCGCGGCGGCAAGCTACAGACACTCGGTGGGACAAAATATATATTGCTGGAATTTGCACCGTATGCTTTGTTTGATGACATACTCGGAGCCGTACACCGTGTTATCCAAATCGGTTATATACCGATTATAGCTCATGTTGAGCGTTACAGACCGTTTGTAAAGGAAATCGGGAATATCGAGTACATAAAGCACTTCGGAGCTTTGGTTCAGGTTAATATCAATTCGGTAATTTCAAGTGACTTTTTTATGCGGCGTTTTATAAAAAAGGTATTAAAAAAGCAGATCGTGGATTTTATTGCCGGAGATGTGCACTGTGACTTGTATACTCAGCTTCAGCTGAATCACTGTGCTGAAGTAATAAGTAGGTTTTCTTCTCAGGAATATGCAGATAAAATAATGTTTAGCAATGCTAAAAAAATATTTACCAATGAAGGAGAGTAAAAATGGATACTGAAAAAGAGATAAACATTATAGATATATTCAATATAATTAAAAACAATATAGCGAAGATAGTGATAGTGGGAATTATAACCGCGATTATATCATTTTCGTACACGAAACTGTGCATTACCCCGCTTTATCGCTCGGATGCCAAAATGGTTATTAAGGTTATAAGCAGCGAAACCTTCACGACATACAGCGATGTACAGATTGCGGTCGGCTTGGTGAATGACTGCGTGGAAATAATAAAGAGCCGTCAGCTTATGCAGAAGGTAATAGATAAGCTGGAGCTTGAATGTACGCCGGAGCAGCTTTTGTCATCGGTAAACATAAGTGTTCCTCAGGATACACGAGTTCTTAAACTGTCGGTGTTAAGTCCGGACCCCAAGATCGCCAAGAGTATAGCCGAAACTATATGCGAAACGACGGAGGAGTATACCGGTGACTATGTGGGAGTTGACTCCATTAAAACCTTTGAAGTGCCGAATACACCTATCGCACCGTCTTCGCCGAATGTAATGCAAAATACTCTGCTGGGCGGCATGGTAGGAGCGTTTCTGACGGCTGCTGTTTGCTTTTTGATATCTATGTTTAATAAAAAGATTACCACTCAGGAAGATGCCGAGAGGTTGCTGGGACTTACAGTATTTTCGTCGATACCTTATCGCGGCGACAGTGCTTCGGAGAATGAGAGTTCCAAGCCGATAAAGGAAAAAGTCAAAAAATCCGCAGTAAAGGAGAGTAAGAAAAATGGCTGAAGTTATAACTGTAGCACCGAAAAAAAGCAAAAGCTTTTTGGAAAGTGAATCCTATAAAAAGTTAAGAACCAATGTGCAGTTCAGCGGAAAGGAAATGAAGGTTATCGCCATTACAAGCTCAGTTCCCAACGAGGGCAAAACAGAAATCTCCTTTAAGCTGGCGTGGTCACTGGCAGAAACCGAAAAGAAAACCCTGTATCTTGATGCGGATTTGAGAAATTCCACATTCCTTACAAAGCACGATATTCATACGGAATTAAAGGGCTTGGCACATTATTTGGTAGGTGAAAACAGCCTTGATGAGGTTATCGCCAAAACTCAAAATCCTTATTTGGACGTAATCCCTGCCGGAGCTTTCCCTCCGAATCCGAGTGAACTTCTTTCACAGGATGCATATAAGGAGCTTATTTCCTGCCTTCGTGAGAAATATGATTATGTAATACTTGACACACCGCCCACGGGTCTTGTGGTTGACGGAGTTCTGGCTTCATCTGCGGCAGACGGTGTCATCGTGGTTATTTCCTCCGGTAAGATGAGCAGTAAAATCGTAAACGGAACAATTGCGGAGCTGAAAAAGGCTGATTGTAAGATACTCGGATGCATTTTAAATAAATGCGGTCAGGGTTCGAAAAATGGCGGATACGGTTACGGCTATGGCTATGGTTATGGTTATGGCTACGGAAGCAGCTACGGTTATGGAAGCGGCTACGGTTACGGTCACCGCTATGAAAACGAGAAAAAGAATGTAATTGATAAAATCATATCGAAATTTCGCAGCAAAAATAAATGAGAGGGAATATAACTTATGAAAAAGGTAATGCTTGTATTCGGCACAAGACCGGAAGCGATTAAAATGTGTCCGCTTGTAAACGAACTGAAAACAAGGAAAAATCTGCAAACCGTTGTCTGCGTTACCGGTCAGCACAGAGAGATGCTTGCTCAGGTGCTGGAGGTTTTCGGGGTGGAGCCCGAGTATAACCTTGCGGTAATGAAGGATAAGCAGACACTCTTTGATATAACAGTGAGCATACTTGAAAAGGTTAAAACCGTTATAGAGGCTGAAAAGCCGGATGTTGTGCTGGTGCACGGCGATACATCCACAACCTTTGTGACGGCATTGGCTTGCTTTTATATGCAAGTGCCGATAGGTCACGTGGAGGCGGGTCTCAGAACATATAATATCTATTCTCCGTACCCGGAGGAATTTAACCGCCAGGCGGTAAGCATAATAGCGAAGTATAATTTCGCCCCTACGAAGATGTCAAGTGATAATCTTATAAAAGAAGGCAAGGATGAAAGTACGATATTTATTACGGGAAATACTGCCATCGATGCGCTTAAAACCACTGTACGTGAAGGTTATACACACCCGGAGCTTGAATGGGCGAAGGGCAGCAGACTCATAACCATCACAGCGCACAGACGTGAAAATCTCGGCGAGCCCATGCATCATATGTTCAGAGCGATTCGCCGCATAATGGATGAGCATCCTGATGTAAAGGCTATATATCCCATACACATGAATCCGGTTGTACGTGAGGCGGCAAAGCAGGAGCTTGGCGGATGTGACAGGATTCACATCATAGAGCCCTTGGAGGTTTTGGATTTTCATAATTTCCTCGCAAACAGCTATATGATACTGACCGACAGCGGTGGAATTCAGGAGGAAGCACCGTCACTGGGCAAACCGGTACTTGTAATGCGTGATACCACGGAACGCCCGGAGGGTATAGCTGCCGGAACTCTTAAGCTGGTAGGCACGGATGAGGAAACCATATATTCAAATTTCAAGGAGCTGCTTGAAAACAAAGCTGCTTATGATAAAATGAGCAAGGCAAGCAATCCGTACGGCGACGGCTTCGCGTGCAGAAGAATTGCAGACATTCTGGAAGAAAGTCTTTAATAAATATTTAATGCGGAAAACGAAAATCAAATGTTTTCCGCATTTTTTTACAAGAGGTGCATAATATTATGAAAAAGGTTATATCCGTTAAAACAATGCGTGAAAGCGATGCATATACCATAAAAAATTTCACTGACAGCAAGGAGCTGATGTACAGAGCGGGTGAGGGTGTGTTTAAAAGCTACCCGTGGAAGGGCAGGACTGCCATTGTGTGCGGCAGCGGAAACAATGCCGGTGACGGCTATGTGCTGGCACTTTTTTTGAAAGCACATAATATAGACTGTACTTTGTTTTTGATTAAGGATAAGTTTTCAACTGATGGCAGATATTACTACGGCAAATGCATGGAGCAAAATATAGAGAGTACGTATATTAATGACGATACGGACTTTAGCGGTTACAGTGAAATTGTTGATTGCATCCTGGGTACAGGCTTTAAGGGAGAGCTTTCGGAGGATATAAAAGGCACTGTTAGCAAAATAAATTTAAGCGGAAAAACCGTTATAAGCGTAGATATAAACAGTGGCTTAAACGGTGACTTCGGAGTGCAGGGTGAGTGCGTACACTCTGATCTGACGGTTTCCATAGGCTTTTTAAAGACCGGATTTTATGTAGGCGGAGCACCAAGAGCGTCAAAGCGCATTGTGAATTGTGATATCGGTATACAATTAGTCGGTGATGCGTATACACTTGTGGAAAATGACGATGAGCTTGACCTTGCCGATAAAAGAATAAAAGCGGAAAAGGCTGTTCTGCCGAAGGAATCTGACGCGGTGGAAAAGCTCAGAACAGCTGCGGTGCAAAAGGGCGTATGGCTTGACTGCGGCAGCGTGCTTACAAACGGCACGGAAACGTATATTTTTGAAAACGGAGCGGAAGTATGAAAACAGAGCTTGAGGTAATAGCACATATTGAAACGGATTACAGGGAAAAGTTCGGAATACCCAGGCAGAGCGGGCTTGTGCCCTCACGTGGAAGAATAGTATTTGAACCGAAGTACAGAGTCCGTGATGCGGTTCGCGGCTTGGAGGGGTATTCGCACATTTGGCTTATATGGCATTTTTCAAAAAGCGTGCGCAGCGAATGGTCACCAACGGTACGTCCGCCGCGTTTGGGTGGCAATAGACGTGTGGGTGTTTTCGCCACGCGGTCGCCGTTTCGCCCGAATGAGCTGGGCCTTTCGTCGGTTAAGCTGGAAAGAATAGAATATACCAAGGAAAAAGGAGCGGTATTGCATGTATCGGGAGCGGACATGCTTGATGGAACACCGATATTCGATATTAAGCCGTATATCGCTTTTACGGACAGCCACACCGATGCCGTTTGCGGCTTCGCTGATGAAAAATCGGGCTATGCGCTTGAGGTGAGCATAGCACCGGAGCTTTCGGACAAAATACCTTCGGAGCATCTGGATGCTGTTTATGCACTTTTAAAAAACGACCCCAGACCGTCTTATAAGCCTGACGGCGACAGGGTGTATGCGGTGTGCTATGCATCTTTGGAGATAAAATTTACCGTTGCCGACGGGGTTCTGGAGGTATGCGATGTCATAAACAAGTAGTGACATGCCAATAATTTACAATTCGTTAATTTTTTGTGGTTGACTATAATCGTGTACAGTTGTATAATAGATAATAGATATCTGCGGCATATGCCGCATAAGTGTATTCCGAAAGGATTGATTAAATGAAAAATAAGCAAACATATGATAAAGCTCCCAAGCATATAACAAGCATCGGCGGACAGGCAGTTATAGAGGGGGTAATGATGCGCGGACCGAAGGAAATCGCCACAGCAGTGCGCAAATCGGACGGCAGCATCGTAATAGACAAAAAGCCTGTTTACTCGGTAATAACCAAATACAAGCTGAATAAAATACCGATTGTACGCGGTGTCGTATCTTTTTTTGAATCTATGATAACAGGTATGAAGTGCCTTATGTATTCCGCAGACCAGATGGACATCGAGGAGGATGAAGGCTACAAGCCTTCTAAATTTGAGCAGTGGCTGGAGGATAAGCTGGGCGATAAAATCAAGGATATTGCCATATATTTTTCGGTGGTGATTGCGCTGATTTTCAGCGTGGGATTATTTATGCTTTTGCCGAACGCCCTTGCGACCGTGGTAAAGAATTTCACGGAAAGCCATGTGATTCTCAATATCTCCGAAGGCGTTATCAGAATGTTGATTTTCCTCGGGTATCTGCTGTTGGTATCAAGGATGAAGGATATTAAGAGAGTTTTTGAATATCACGGTGCCGAGCACAAGACTATCGCGACATATGAGAGCGGAGCCGAGCTTACGGTGGAGAATGCACGCAGTCATTCCAGACTTCACCCACGGTGCGGAACGAGCTTTCTGCTCTTTGTAATGGTAGTAAGTATAATCATATTTTCGCTTTTACGCTGGGGCAGTATGTGGCAGAACATGCTCTACAGGCTTCTGCTTTTGCCGGTGGTTGCCGGACTTTCGTATGAGATGATAAAAATTGCCGGAAGAAGTAAAAACAAATTCGTGGCTCTGCTGATTCAGCCGGGACTGTGGCTGCAGAAAATCACCACCCGCGAGCCCGACGATTCACAGCTTGAGGTTGCCATAGCTTCGCTTAAGGCAGTGCTTACGGACAATAAAGAGGATGACAAATGGTAATTAAAACAATCGGCGATGCTCTTAAAGAGGGCATCGCTTTGCTGAATAAAAATTCAATAGATGCCGCCGGTATAAGCGCAAGGGCGCTTTTGTGCAGCGTGCTGGAATGTGACACTCTGTACCTTACGGTGCACGGCAGTGAAAATTTAATCGAGCCGCAGGCAGAAAAGTACGAAAAAATGCTCCGCCGTTGTGCGGAAGGTGAACCGACGGCATATATATTAAACCAACGTGAGTTTATGTCGCTTGATTTTTATGTTGACAAAAATGTCCTTATCCCGCGCCCGGATACGGAAATCCTATGCGAGGAGGTAATAAGGTGCTTTGAAAATCGTGAAGCGCTTATTGTCGATATGTGTACAGGCTCCGGTGCGATAGCTGTTTCTCTTGCCAAGTATCTTCCGAGGTCAAGGGTAATCGGCTTGGATATAAGCTCCGAGGCTCTTAAAATCGCCGAAAAAAATTCACGTGCTAACGGCACAGGTGAGCAGTGCAGCTTCATGCGGCATGATGTGATGCAGCCCTTCGGCGGCGCACTTGCCGACTGTGTGGTTTCAAATCCGCCGTACATTCCGTCGGGTGATATCGCTTCGCTCAATAAAAATGTAAGGGATTATGAACCGCAGCTCGCTTTGGACGGCGGTGATGATGGACTGATTTTTTATAGGGAGATTATCAAAAATATCCGCTCGTGCCTTAAATGCGGCGGCACGCTTGCGTTTGAGGTGGGGTGCGGTCTGCATGATGCAGTCGCCGACTTTATGGTAAATGACTTTGACGATATCCGCATTGTAAAAGACCTTGCCGGTATAGAACGTGATGTTTTCGGGATATTAAAGTAGTATCGAAACTACGGTATCTGTAATCATAGAGTGCGAAAACTCGGTACATATGATTGTTGCTACGGTAAAAATTAAATTTGCCATAAAAATCTTCTCATTCGTATGCATAAATTTTTTTGGGAGTCGGCTGTGAAAAAATTGCTCTTTATAATGTTTTGCTTAATTTCAGCAACATTGTCTAATGCTGTGTGTAACGCATACGCGCTTGCATTTAAACATATTATGGAAAAATCGGCATTGAATGTTTTACAGTGACAAGTGAAACTATGAATCATGCTTGGAATGTAGTTTATGCAGACGGAAACTACTATCATACAGACATAACATGGGATGAGAATTTCGTTGAAATGCAATCCAAAATATACGACGGTGTCGCAATTCCATTCAATGTAATCAAAGCTTATACAGAAGCAAAAATTATGGTTTGGAATGGCTTTACAGGTCTAAAACCACTTTGTAATGCTGAAATCGTAAAATAAGGTATGATTGTATTAAAACTCCGATAAAAGTCGGGCTTTTAATTTTTATACTATCTTAAAATGTTAATATAATTTGGCTTTTTGAGAAACATACAGTTAGGATTTAAATCTCTAAAAAATATTGACAATTACTACAAAATATAGTAATATGCATAGGTAACAAGCATGAAATACGAAAAAGGACTTTTGGAATCGAAAGAGAGATAGTGGAAATAGTGTGGGAGAGTGCCCGAAAGCTGTTTGCGCAAGGGAAAAATCGATGTTTTCAAGGTGATAAGGTACATCATGTCGATAAGGATACCTCTGTCGGTTTGTTGAAAAAATTAAAAAACTTCTGTTTTTGGCTTGATAAAAGTTCATGATAAATTGTTTTAAGAAAAGGGTGGTTACAATATGAAAAAATTTGGCGCCGAGAATTGGAGAGATTACATTCCGGAGATTGTTTTTGATGAAAAAAAGGAATATGCCGAAATTTATAATAAGGCGTGGGAGCTGGCGTTTGAGCATATTAAGAATGTTAAGGGAATGTCGCAGACTCCGTATATGGATGAGGCTTTTTGCGAAACTCATATATGGATATGGGACAGCTGTTTTATGTCGCTTTTTTGTAAATATGCAAATAATGTTTTCCCGGGTGTGGAAACATTCGATAATTTTTATAAGCCGCTTTATGAAGGTGTGGATTTACCGCATATTATTCCTTCCGAGAATGAGCCGGATTGGACTGGTGCAATTCCGGGTGTGCCGATTCAAATGAAGATTCATATAGCGGATAATCCTCCGCTTTTTGCTTGGGCAGAATATGAAAATGCTCTGTTCAGCGGAGATGAGGAGCGTATCGGTAAGCTGCTTAAAGATAGACAGGTTCTGCAGAAGCATTATGATTTTCTTGAGAATCTCAAGGAAAATTTAAAGGTTAAAAATGTTTTCAACCAAACGTGCTGGATAGCTGATGAATGTGGATATAAATGGGAAGGAGGCCGTTCGGGCATGGATAACACTCCCAGAGGAAGAGTGGGAAACAGTGCGACAGCGGAACGACCGAATAACCCAAAGGCATTATGGCTTGATGCGATTTGTCAGCAAGCGATGGCGGCGGATATGATATCAAAGCTTTTTGAAATTATGGGTGATGAAGAAAATCGAAAGCTGTGGAAGTCTAAATATGAGCAAAAAAAGGAAATTGTAAATAAGTATTATTGGGATGACAATGATGAGTTTTACTATGACATTGACTGTGACACGCATGAGTTTTATCGTGTTATGACGGTGGCATCCTATTGGACAATGACTGCCGGAATTGCTACAAAGGAAAGGGCGGACGCCCTTGTTAAGCAAGTCGTAAATCCGAAAACACTGGGCGGCAATGTGCCTTTGCTGTCGTTAGCAAGAAATGACAGCGATTATTCGCCGAGGGGAAAATATTGGAGAGGGTCGCTTTGGCTTCCTACCGCATATGTGGCGCTTAAGGGGCTCATAAATTATGGATATTTTGACATTGCACACGATGCGGCTATTAAAATACTTCACCATATGTATATGACCTATAAGGAATATTCACCAAATACTATTTGGGAATGTTACAATCCGGAGGAGCACATGCCCGGCAGACAAGTCGATGATGAAGAAATTGTCAGAAAAGACTTTTGCGGTTGGTCTGCCCTGGGACCGATTTCCATATACATAGAATTTGTTTTGGGATTTTATTATGTGAATGCTTTTGATAAGGTTGTAAAGTGGGCAAAGCCGAGCGATACGCAGGGAAGTATAGGCATTAAAAATTTCAGATTCGGAAATGTTGTAACCGATATTGTCGCAAACGGCAATGTATGTCGTATTACATCAAATGAAGAATACACGCTTGAAATAAACGAAAAAAAATATGCAATTAAATCCGGAGAAAATGAGATAGTTATTTGAGTATGATTTTAGTATTATGCCGCTTAAATCCTACGTTAACTTTTTAAAACGGGCTTTGAATGAAAACGGGGAATATATCGACAAAAAGCACATTCTGTTTACAGCGATGGTATAAATTAAAATTACACAGCTTTTTGTAAAGTAAAATAAAAATTTCAGGTTTTAATGTAAACAGGCGACCCTGCGAGGTCGCCTGTTTAAGTATGCCGATATATCTTTAATATCGGGAATACTACATATCATGCTTTGTTAAAAATCTTAACACTATTACAGCTATCTCGGCTCTTGAGGCACCATCCTTCGAATTTATGGTGCTGTCTGTTTTCCCGTACATGATTTTGCTTTCGGAAATCCAACGCAGAGCATCCTTTGCATATTCATCAATGCTGTCGGCATCGCTGTAGGATAAAGAAGATTCCGCTTGAATACTTGTGTCAAATTTTTTGTAATTTGCGTATCTGTAGAACATAACGGCGAGCTGTTCGCGTGTTATGGAGTCATTCGGGGCAAATTCGTTTTCGCTTACGCCGTTTACTATGCCGTTTTCGGCTGCCCAGGCAACTGCGTCGGAATACCATTCATCAGACTTTACATCCGTGAATTTCGCCGATGCGACCGAAGGCTCGTTTTCCAAACGGTAAAGAATTGTTACAAGCATGGCACGGGTAAGGGTGGAATCGGGTTCAAAATTATTGTTATCGGTACCCTTCAATATTCCTCTTTTGCAAATCTCGATTATTTCCTTCTCTGCCCAGTGACCCTTGATGTCATTAAAGCTTACGGAAACAGTGCTTTCGTTATTGTTTTCCGTAGCTTTGTCAGTGTCCGTGACGGTAGTGTCATCTTTTTTTGATGGCGAACCGCCTGATGAAGAACCGTTTCCGAAGGTATCGTTATCATCGTCGCCCGGCTTTGAATAGTCCTCCTTCAAATAGTCCTTTGAATAAAATACTTCTATGCTGTCACCGTCATTAAGACCGCATGCCGTCATGGCAACGTCGGCAAAATAACCGTTTATCTTGTACATCCAGCCTGAATTTTTACCGTAGGAAAATTCCGATATAGTTTCGCCGTTGGGCGTGGTGACTGAGGTGATGTACACACCGTAGCCGGTACCGTTGATGTTATAGGTGTAACCGTTATCTTTGGTAACCTTTTTAAATACGTCATACGCTGTTGTCGTTTCGGGCAAGTTGCTGAGATTAACTTCAGAAATATATGTGCCGTCGGGGCCGTTGAGCGTGAATGAAACATTGATGGTTTCTATGGTGGCCAGAGGAATGTCGTATCTGCCCGTAGAGGTTCCTCTTACGGTAAGGTCTGCCGACACCTCTTGATAGTAAAGGTCTGCCAAATCCTTGTAATCTGCGTATTTTTCGGTATCGCTGAGATAAAGCTCGCCGTATCTGCCCAGAGTTTCACTTGATAATGCCGAGGAAACAGTGACACTCTTGGCATTTTTCTTAAGTGTAACCAGGAGATTTTCGTGTGAAATCACCGATGGGTTACTTGATTTAAACAATCTCCAAGCTTCCAGCTCCTCCCAGTTATCGAGAGCGACAGGGATTATGCCGTGGTTTACCGTGTCGGCGTTTGCTCTTACCCACACAAGTTCGCCGCCTTTTTCGTATACTTCACAGAATGGGGAGAGATTTGTGTAAATATTGCTTTGAGAGAGGTTATCTCCCTTAATGCCGTCGAAGTAAGCGGCTTTAACTCTCTGCATAAGCTCCTTTTCGGCATTTATTTCCTCATCGGTAAGAGCTTTTACGCATATTTTAAAGGTCTTTTCGGCAGAGATTCCCGTTCCTTTTTCGGACAGTGAAACTGTAATTCTTGCCACAGCATCACTTTTGCCCGGTGCGGGACGTATGACCTGTATGCGTGCGGCGTTGTTCACATCATAGGTATAGACTGCATCGCTGTTGTCCGAAGTGATTCTTACCGATGTGTACTTTCCGTCTACTCTGAAGTCACCTGTGGTGGGGAATAGTATGTCATTTGATACGCTGTAGGAGCCGTTTATGTCGGTCAGTTTTTCACCGCTTACCGTATCACGCAGACCTGCCGTAGCGAATCCTTCTTCAAGCTTTGCGGCAAGCTCGGCGCGCTTGGCGGCGATGCCTTCACTGTCAAGTGCTTTTACGGTGACTTCGTATGTCATCGCAAGGGTAATCGGCTTTTCAGAGCCTGTCACATCGTTTGTATACTGATATGTGTACAAAGCCGTAAGCTCAACCTTTTCGTCTTTTATGCCGCGGCTTACCTTTCCCACATAGGGGTTAAAGAGCGTGTCCGCTGTCTGCTGATTTTCATTGCTTATTCTGAGAATGTCCTCGTTGGAGCTTGTCCATGATATAAGTGTCCATTTCTTTTCGGGTGCGATTTTCGACAAGGTCAAATCACCTTCGGCGATTATCTTTCCGTCTGCCGACAATGTCGTTTCGGATATTATTTGCGTGCGTATTGCTTCCTTTACCTTGTCGGCATCGTGGTAAATGATTATAGGTACGGTGAAATCCTTCCGTGCATCGTCAATCGCCAAGGTAAATGTAACGTTAAAGCTTCCGAAATGTACGGCTGCTTCCTCGTTGGGGTTCTTGTAATAGTATTCTATGGTACCGTCTGCTTTTATGTCGGCACCTCCGTATACTTCCTCTGTATTTTTAATCGACACCGAAATGTCATCTCTGTTTAAATCAGATTTTAACATATCGATTACGTTTGAATCCTCGCCGAATACCGGTACAATCTTATAGCTGTCTAAGTCGCCTATTATGCTTTCAAGCTGAGAAAGATTGTCATTTTTTTCCTTTTCGGCTTCGATTTCCGAGTAAACTTTCACGGTAAATACCCGAATTTTCACATCCGATGTGCCGTTGTATTGAAGGCTTGCGGTAAGCTTTATATCGGAAATACCGCTCGACGGGAGTGTGACTTTTCCGTTAGAGGGGTCTATGACATTCTCGTCGCTGCTCGCCCATGAAATGACAGAACCGTTTTTACCCGTTGACGGAAGTGTAATGTATTTTTCCGCTTTAATGTCGGATGTATCGATTGTAAGTGCCGATGCATCCTCGGCAGCATATCCGTCAGCAGCCGAAGCGATTTTAGCGGGGCTTGACGGGGTTTTTATTTCGCCTGCGAAGGTGACGGCAAAGGAAAGATAGTCACCCTCCATATCCGACGGAATCGTAAATTCGCGTTCTTCGGCACCGCTTATGTCTGAGTATGCCGAGTAGCCTGTATTTCCTGAGCTGTAGTCGTCGCTTGAAAGGTATTTCCATTGGAATTTAAGTTCGGGGAAGCTATCATAGTCGTATTCGCTGCCGCCGAGAATGTTTACCCTAGCATTAACCGTTCTGCCGACAGCGACGTTGCCGTCAATTTCAACGGTAGTTATAAACGGTAAAACAGAGATGTCAATGCTGTCGGTATATTTACCGTCTTCGGTTGACACTGTGACGCATGCCTTTCCGGGATTATCACCGTATACCAGCATTTTACTGTTTGATTCGTCGGAGTTCTCAGGTGCTTGTATGCTGATGATGCCGTCGCCTGAGGTTACAGACCATACAAATTTGACTTCATCGTCAATGTTTTCTGCTTGGGCTGTAAGCTGTGTAAATGACGGTGTGCCGCTGTTGTCTGTTTTAATCGTGGGATTACCGCTTATTTTTACGGAAGGTTCCTTAGGCTCGGACGAATTACCGCTTTCCCAGGTGAGTATGGGGTATCCGCCGTTTATAGAATTGGTGTCGTCTGTAAAAGCACTTCCGAGCTTTTTGGCAAGTCCTTCTGGTGAGGAAATTTTCTCACAGTCCTTTGAAGTGCCTGTACCGCCGCCGCATACCTCGTTTTTGTAACAGCAGTTTTTAACGGAGGAATCGTTGTCGATGGTAGAACCGTTGAAGCCGCAGATATCGCCTATGTTAGTGCCGCCGCTTAAAGTTCCTGTGCTGTAGCAGTTTGTAACCGTGCTTTTGTTTTGAAGATTGCCGACAATACCTCCGTTATTTGAAGCGGCGGTAATGTTTCCCGTGTTATAGCAGTCGGAAATGTGGGAAAACTTTGAATAACCGGTGATACCGCCGACTGTTCCGCCCGATACCGTAGCTTTGTTTACGCAGCCTGATACACTCGCTGTCTGAGTGGCTGAGTTTCCGATATATCCGGCAATTCCGCCTACATATGCACCGCTTTTGGTACTTGACACGCTCCCTTCAAATGAGCAGTTTTCAATAGTTCCCTGCTGAACCTTACCTACGATACCGCCCACGTAATTGTTGGTCGAGCTTACAGTACCGGAAACACGCAGGTTTTTAACGGTAGCTCCGTTTATGACACTGAAAAGTCCTGTATTTGAGGTGTTGCTGTTTATATTAAGACCACTTATTTTATGACCTTTACCGTCAAAGGTGCCCTTATATGCCGTCGTGGGATATCCGCTCTTTGATGCGAATGGTACCCATGCGGCGGTAAGCGTGATGTCATTTGTGAGCTCCGCGCAAAATTCTGCCGAATCTGTACCGTTCACCATTTCGCAGAATTTAATGAGGTCTGCACTGTCTTCGATGATGTACGGTGTGTCCGTTGAATCGTTCCCGCTCAGTTCGCCGTTTGAGGCAAATACCATAGGAATAGCACTGAAAATCATTGTCAGAACCAAAACGGTACTTAAAAATCTTTGTTTACAATTCATTTTATAACGTCCTTTCGTGTGTAAATTATCTATGTGAAACCGTAAAAAGGCAATAGTTTTTATTAATAATCCGATAAGCCGTTCGGTGCGCTTAAAAACCGTATTTAACTTTTACTCTTTCAAGCTTTTCGCACATGGGCTCTGCGGCAAACCATAGGAAAAACGCTGTCGAAACGGCATGAACCAAGTCGACGGGAAGTCCCGGAAGGTACGAAGCCAGAAGCATTTTCAATGTGGGATTCGGCTGATACATCAGGACCGAAGCCGGATTCATAATGCCTCCGTATATTACGAGCGCTGCCAAAAATCCGAAAATGCACAGTGAAGCTTTGGTTTTTCTCAGAAAACCTTTTTTAAATAATACTCCGGCTGTAAAGCCCACAATTCCCATGGTAAACATCTGCCACGGTGTCCATGGCCCCTGTCCGAAAAACA
>CAYRGA010000001.1:0-15777 GCA_964423705.1 uncultured Oscillospiraceae bacterium | reverse complement strand
ACATGTTTGAAACAAAGCCTGGTACCGCTCCTACCAAAAATCCCGTTTCACCTCCGAGGCATACCGCAGAAATGATGATGAGTGCCAGTACCGGCTTAAATTGCGGAAACGGCGAAAAAGCCAGCCTTCCCGCGACGGTCAGTGCGCAAAGAACGCTTACCAACACCACTTCACGTGCCTTCGGCTTCCTGCCTTCAAAGGCTATGGCAAACGGAAGCATTATTTCGAGTATGATTAAAAGGCTTATAAAATAATACTTTCGGTCACCCAGAAAATATATGCCGAAAAATATCGTAAGCGGTATAATCAGCAATATTATGAACGCCGATACAGCCGTTCGACTTGAAAGGCGGCGGTCTTTTTTCGGGGTTTGTATGCTTTTTATGCCCAATTCCTTTTGCGGAAGCAGGTTAATGCCTGCGGCGGCAAGCAGAAATATGCTTAAAAATTGAAAAACGTAATTTCCGACTGTGCCGTATTCGCCGTGCGGCAGAAATTGTAACGCTATAAATGCGGCTGCAAATATCAAACCGAATACGAGTTTTTTTATGGTGAGCTTGTGTTTTTTCATTTCAACTTTTGTTTCTGCAAGAACTGCAATGTTCGGTTTAGATATATTTGACGGCAAATTTTCATCATCGTTTTTATCGCTCGTCTTTACGCCGAGAGCTGCAAGAATTTCACTATCAAGAACTGCGCCGTTTAAGGTAGTTTTTGACATGCGGTTTGCCGCTGTTGTGTAGAAATTCTTTCCGTCAAAAAATTCGTGCGGTGAGCCTTCCGATATAATACTGCCGTCAAAGAACATCCCGCATTTGTCGGCATATTTCGCACAAAATTCCATGTCATGCGAAACCATGATGACTGACGTTCCGCTTTTATTCAGCTTTTTAACAAGTGCTGCCAGGCTCTGCTTAAAATGAGCATCCAGACCCTTTGTGGGCTCGTCCAAAAGCAGTATGTCGGGCTTTTGTAAAAGCACCTGTGCCAGTGCGGCGCGCTGCTGTTCTCCGCCCGATAAATCATAGGGGTGACTTTTTAAAAGCTTTTCAAGTTCGCAGAAGCTTATCACGTTTTTAAGCCGTGCGGATTTCTCCTCATCGCTTAAATCCGGCTCTCCGACAGTGTATTCCAAATCCTCAAGAACTGTTTTTTTACAGAACAGACTGCGCGGATTCTGTGGAAGTGCAGAAATTCTTTTGCCGTCAATAATATTCAGTTTTCCGCGGTAGGGTAGGTTAATTCCTGCCGCTACGGACAGCGCGGTCGATTTTCCCGTGCCGTTTCCGCCTACGATGGCATACAGCTCACCCAAATGCAACTTTAAACTCAGTCCCTTAAGTACATCCGGCAGGTTCTTTTCGTAGCGAAAGTATATGTCCTTCATTTCCAAAACGACCTCTGAATCAAGATGAACCGTTTTATCTGATTTCAAATTGAATTTGAAATCAGATATGTCTTTTTGCTCCAGCCAGGCTTTCCCCTCGCGGATTGTAATGGGACTGTGTCCGTTTCCGCCGCTTTTGTAGAATATTTTCATCGGTGTGGGCATCGCCTCAAGCATGTCGTGTTCCATGACATTTAAAATACTGCCGATTTCCTGTGCCGTTTCAAAGGCTATTATTTTTCCACTGTCCATTACCGCTGTTCTGTCGGAAAGGGGGACGGCTTCTTCAAGTCTGTGTTCCGACAGTATAACCGTGGTTCCCAGTTCGCGGTTTATGCGGTGCACCGCCTCCAGAAAGTCGTGTGCGGCTATGGGATCAAGCTGACTTGTGGGCTCGTCCAGAATAATTATTTCCGGATTCATTATCATTACCGCAGCAAGGTTCAACAGCTGCTTCTGACCGCCCGAAAGCTCGTGTACATTTTTGTAAAACAAGCCTTGTATCCCGAAAAAAGATGCCGTTTCGGCGGCTCTTGTACGTATTTCGGCTTTCGGCAAGCCCAAACTTTCCAAGCCGAATACCAGCTCATGCCACACCTTGTCGCAAACAATCTGGTTATCGGGATTTTGCATCACAAAGCCGATTTTTTCGGCTTGTACCCGCTGTGTAAGCTCTTGTATATTTCTGCCGTCCAAATATATTTCTCCGCTGTATTTGCCGTGCGGAGAAATTATCGGCTTCAGGCTTTTTAAAAGTGTGGATTTTCCGCTGCCGGATTTTCCGCATATAACGATAAATTCACCGGAATCTATGTTTAAATTGATATCTGAAAGAGATGGAGAGTCTGAGTTAGGATATGAGAAGCTTAAATTTTCTATCTTAATTTTTTCCATATGACAGCCTCCTTTATTTCAATTATTATCGGCAATGTACAAAGCACGGCATATGCTGTCAAAAGACTTATGCGATATGCTGTGAGCTTTTCCATTCCGATGCTCGGATAAAATGTAAAGCGCACCGCACCTTTTAATACGCCGAACAACACATACGCAGTAAGCGTTAATACGGATGTGAGTGTTATTTTGTCGCGTGTACTTAAACTGTAATTTGAAAAGGCGGTTCGCCTCGGCAGACCGTAGCCGCGGCTTTTCATACTGTCTGCGGTGTCGATGGCATTCTCCATACTTTGACCAATCATAACTGACATTACGGAAATGGCGGTCTTTGCACGCTTTACGATGCTTCCCTCCGATATATCTCTGCCAAGGCATTTCTGAGAAGCGCATATTTCGCGGTACTGTTCTTTGAAACGCGGCACAAAGCGCAGAGCCATGGAGATTATGAGCGACAGAGAGGGGGTTATTTTCCCTAAAATGTACATTAATTTGTCGCTTGTCATAATTTTATTAAAGCACGAAAAACAGCACATAACGCTTGCCAGCATAAAAGCCGCCTCAATGCCGTAGAAAATCGATTCCAGTGTGAGCGGATTTCCGCTCGGCAAATAGCAAAGTATCGTCGTTCCCGCATGACTGAAGGCGGGATTCACGATTGCCGTTATCAGCATAAGCGGTAAAATATAGGTAAAAAAGCTTTTTAAGAATTTTTCACCTCCGAGCATAAGTGAATAAACAAAGCTTGCCGCAAAGCTTATTGAGAGGAAAATCGGATTCATCACAAGCATTGTAAATATCGTTACCGCAGTAAAATAGCACAGGCTGACAGAAGGATGGTAATTGTTAAACTCATTCATCTTTTTGGCTTCCTCCGTCCGAAAAATATCCGCCCACATCTATTCCCAAATTACAGGTGTAGACCCACTCCACATTATCTCCGGGCTTTAGCTTGCAGCGTGAACAGCCGTAGCTCGGGAAAACGCCGTTTACTCTGTACATCCAGCCGGACAGCTCGCCGCAGTCAAGCTCGTATATGTTCGCTATACCTTCGATATATGCACTTTTATAAATAGGTGTATTTACAAATTCCATGTGAATTTTGTTTTTTTTCATCTCGCGGAGCAATACGTTGAAAACCGTTTCGCCCTCATAAAATACTACCTCGCGTTTTTCCAAAATAATGCCGTCGCTTGGAATGATATCACGCTTTTCGGCATTTACATTCTGCATATTGCTCAAAAGGGTATCACATCTTACGGACAGCGTGCAGGTGTACTTTTCGTCCTCATCGGCTTCAGAGCTTTGTGTCGGGACAGTTCGGATGACTTCATCCTGCGGTGTGGCTTCGGGTGATTTCTGAATGTCGATTTCGGGACTTTCCTCGGCTATTTTTTCCGCAAGCAGTACCTTTTCTTCAGCTGTTAATTTCGACTTGGTTTTTGCTGCCTTTTCGGATATTGGTGTCTTATTTTCTTTGGTATAAGCTTCATTGCTGCTTTTTGAAATGCTTGAAGCAGTCTGCTTACCGTCCGTTGACGGAGCGTCACCGCCGAGAAAATATGCGGCTGTAAGTGCGGCTGTTATAAGTACGGCAGCAATAAGTATGTTTTTAAATTTCTTCATAAGTGTAAAGCTCCTACAAAAGATTTGCTGTATTCAGCAGCTCGTACAGCATATATGCAATCCGAGCGCGTGAAGCGGGCAATGAAGGTGACAGAGCATCCTGCTCAGCCGGTATGATATTGAAACGGACACAGAATGACATCGCTTCCTTCGCCCAGTCGGAAACTGTCATATAATCGATATATATGCACAGAAGGTCGCGTATCTCATCGGAATCATAGGTGTTATTCATACCGCATAGTCTTGATGAACGGAAAAGCATTGTTGCTGCTTCCTCGGAGGTTACAGAGCCTTCGGGGTTAAATTCCGTTTCGGATATGCCGTTGATTATCCCGTTTGCATACGCCGCTCCGATGCAGCCGTAATACCAGTCGTTTTTCGTGATATCCTCGAAACAGTCGATGTTTAAAGGTTCGATTTTCAATGCTCTGGTCACAAGCGCTGCAAATTCGGCTCTGGTAATTTTATCATCGGGTGCGAATTCGCTATCGGTTTTTCCATTGATTATATCACGTGAAGCCAGTTCTTCTATGCGGCTTTTAAACGGATGGTCGATAATGTCCGAAAAGGTTTTGACAGTAGGAGGTGCAGAGCTTTCGGACGTTATTTTTTTCGAATTATCGTCTGCGGATATCCGCTTTACGGCATCGGACATGTCATAAAGTGACGGTTTGGCTTCGTTGAAGCGTTTAAGTGCCGCAAGTGCATAGAATGCCTGCTCGGATGCCATTTGATTTTCGGCGGTATCGGTAGCTTTGTGCTTAAATCCACCGTTTTCCATGGCGAAGGTCATCAAACCGTCATATAAATTTATATCTTTTTTTACAAATCTTTCATCGGAAACAGATATGCCAAGCTCACAAAGTGCTGTGATAACCTGTGCCGTGCTTTCGCAGGTTTCGCCGTCGACAGATGAAAAGCATCCGTTTTCGTTCTGTTCTTTTGACAAAAAGGTAAGAGCATTTGAAACGGCATTTTCAACTTCGGTGTCGGAGATGTAGTTTGAAAGTGCGCAGAGTGCCATGGCGGTAATATCAGCCTCCGACGGCATTTCTCCCGAAAGCGACCAGCCGCCGTCGGTGCATTGCTCCGATAAAAGGGTATGTACGTACAGCTCGCGCGTTGCCTGAGTTTCCGCAGTGTCATTTTTCGGGAAAGAATAGTTTCCGCTGTCCATGGCAATCAGTGCCCATACAGAGCCGTTTATCCCTTGCCATACGGTGTTTTCATAATCCGCCAGAGGGAGCAGGAGATTGTAGCCGCCCACGTTTTCGGGATTCGCTCCTATGGCTGTCATAGCCAGTATTACGCGTGAATACTCAGTATATTTTTTGTCGTGAAGTACACCGTTACATTCTTTTACATAGCTTTCGGCATTTTTATAGTACGCTTCAAAGTATTCGTTCGGTATGTCAAGTCCGCTCCTTGCCAGTCCGAGGACTGCCCATTCACCGCCGATGTAGGATACGGTGGGGTCGGAGGCGGTTGAATATATGTAATCGGAGGTGCTGTTTATGTCCGCATATGCCGCGAGAGGGCATACGGCGATTAAAACCGAAAGAAATATAATTAAAGCTTTTTTCATGTTCTTAATTCTCCTTATGATAAATAAAAAAGCTGTGATAATTATGAAAATTATCACAGCAGATTTTTCTGTGTACGACCGTAAAACAGCGCACATACAATACAGCCGCTTTTAAAACGGCATGAATATATGACGCTGAATATACCGCTTCTTTACAAAAAGTATTTTACAAAGCAGTACCAAAGCAGGTCTTCCGACTCACATGCTACAAGGCTGAACCTATTGCCTTTGCCGAGCCTTCTCGGTTTCCCAATGACTGATTTTCATCCGGGGCAAAAGCATGCGCATGCACACGGCGACTGTTAAACGTACGGGATTTTCACCCGTTTCCCTTTTCACCGATCGTACCTGCACGGTACGGTCGACACTTTGTGCGGATATTAAATTTTAAGTATTAATGCAGCCACAAGCAAAGCAGAAGTGTGGCTGCTGTTTGATTTAAAAATAAAATTTACAGGTGACTGTTAATAAGTGAACTCAGGTTTTCCAAAGCCTCACCTGTACCGTTTGCGACACATGACACCGGGTCGGGAGCGATTTTAACCTTGATACCGGTGTGCTTGGCTACGAGCATGTCGAGTCCCTTTAAAAGTGAACCGCCTCCGGTAAAAAGGATGCCGTCCTTCATGATGTCACCCAAAAGCTCCGGCGGTGTTCTCTCAAGTACGCCTTTAACGCCGTTTACAATGTCTGTAGCAGGCTCTGTAAGTGCTGCAAGCATTTCTGAGGAAGATACTTTTACCGATGCGGGCAGACCGTTTTTAAGGCTTCTGCCTTTAACATCCATATTGGTGACTTCATCCTGCGGGTAGCAGCAGCCTATGGTTCTTTTAACGGCTTCGGCTGTGCTGTCGCCGATGGTGATGCTGTGTTCCTTTTTAATGTAGCGTATTATGGACTGATCAAATTCATCTCCGGCAATCTTTATGGAATCGTGAACGACTATTCCGCAGAGAGATATGACAGCAATGTCGCAGGTTCCTCCGCCTATATCGACCACCATGGTGCCCTTTGGTTTGCTGATGTCAACACCCGCACCCAAGGCGGCGGCAAGCGGCTCCTCTATAAGGTATGCCTTCTTAGCGCCTGCATTTGTGGTGGCATCTATTACGGATTTTTTCTCAACCTCGGTTACAATGCTTGGAACGCAGATAACGACCTTCGGTTTAAAAATGGACTTGGTACACACTCTGCTGAGCAAATCCTTTATCATAACCTCCGTCGTCAGGTAATCCGATATTACACCGGCCTTGAGCGGACGTGTCGCCACAATGTTTGACGGAGTTCTGCCAATCATTTTGCGTGCGTTTTCACCTACGGCAAGCACTTTTTTCGTATTATTGTCTATGGACACTACACTCGGTTCGTTTAATACCACGCCCTTGCCCTTAACGTACACGAGTATGGTGGCGGTTCCGAGATCTATTCCGATTTCCTGCGTTTTCCAAAACGGCATTCCGTTATCCTCCTAATATTATTCTACTTTAATTATACATTTTATTTCAAATAAATCAATACCTTGCGGCAAATTTTATCAAAAGATTTTATAAAAAACTTAAAACAGCGAGATTCACTATACAGTTTTTGCAAAAAATCATAAAGTAACCACCTATATAAAAAATGAATAAAATAGTAGTGCAGTGCTTTTTATGCTGTATATCTTGTACAATGGAGGAGGAAGAGGATGGATAAGGTACTGATAATTTTTTGGTCTTCGACCGGTGCGGTCAAAATGAAAGCTCTGCTGGAGAAAAGGTATGCGATAGCATCCAGAGTTTTGCAGACACCGGCAAAGCTTGCGGAAAAGGGCTGCTCTTACAGCCTGGAATTAAGTGAAAAGCATCTTCAAACCGCATGGATGCTGGTGAAAAATTCCGGCCTTACTTCCAAGGGTGTTTACAGAAAGGACACTTTGGAGAAAATCCTGTGATTTGATTCAGCTTTCGGACGGGAAATAAAGCTTTAAAAATCCTATTTGGTTGGTGATTTTATGATATATCTTGACAATGCCGCTACCACCTGGCCGAAACCGCCGTCGGTTTTGAAGGAATTGGTTAATTGCTTTAAATATTATGCGGCAAATCCCGGAAGAAGCGGTCACGCCATGGCAGTAACGGCAAGCAGTACGGTATATGAGTGCCGTACTGCCGTGAGTGATTTCTTCGGTATGGAGAATCCCGAAAACGTTATATTTACTTTAAATGCCACTCATGCGCTTAACCTGGCGATAAAGGGCAGCGTGAGCAGTGATGAGCATATAATCGTGACATCGATGGAACACAACAGTGTACTTCGCCCCGTATACAGCCTCGAAGTGCCTTACGACACAGTCGAAGCGGATGAGTATGGGTATGTAAGCTCAAGTGAGGTAGAGAAAAAAATTAAGAGCAATACCCGTCTGATAGTCTGCACCCTGGCATCAAATGTATGCGGCTCCGTGCAGCCGTTTGAGGAGATAGCGGCTATCGCCGAAAAGCATAAAATTCCGTTTTTACTGGATGCTTCTCAGGGTGGCGGAGCTATAGAGATAGATATGCGAAGGATGGGAATTGATATGCTGGCTGCACCGGGACACAAGGGACTGTACGGACCGATGGGTACGGGAGTATTGTGCGTTAATTCGGCAGAGTTACCGACGCCGCTTATGGAGGGCGGAACAGGAAGCATGTCAAAGGAACTGAACCAGCCGTCCGAGATGCCGGACAGGTTGGAGAGCGGTACGCTTAACGTACCGGCAATATCCGCGTTGAAGGCGGGGATTGAATTTGTGAAAAAAATAGGGGCAGATGAGATTTTGTATCACGAAAATAAGCTTGCACGGATGCTTGCGGAGGACCTGTCTGTGATAAGCGGTGTCCGCGTGGTCGGATGTGATTTGAAAAGACCGCGTATAGGCGTGGTTTCCGCCGTGGTCGATGGTGTTGACAGTATGAGCGCGGCTGAATTTTTGGATACACAGTACGGTATCGCCGTAAGGGCAGGGTATCACTGCGCCTACGGGGCGCATCACTCCATAGGTACACAGCATAGTGGTACGGTTCGCTTCAGTGTGGGAGTATATAATACCGCAGCGGAAATCAAAAAAACAGTGTACGCAATGTCAAAAATTGCAAAATAAACGAAATTTTGGTTGAAAAGTGAGGGGGAATGATGTATAATGAACTCATCGAAGATGAATTCAGCTAAATTCGCCGATGGCGAGCTAAATTACTTCGTAGCTAAATTGACTTGCGGTCAGCTAAAGGCGAATTTAATTTAGCTGTTGTGAAAAAACCATTTAGCTATGTAGCAAAGCGAAATAATGTGGTTTGATGTGCAGGGAACAGACAATTATTGAGTAAACCACACAATGACGGATCTTGGTGAAATTTGATAGCAATACATTGTTAAAAAGAAAAGGAGCAGTTCTATGTTCGGCATAAAAACAAAAAAACGGATGTATTACTGAAATGATTTATAATGATGTGAATTTTGTTCAGCCCGATGAGATGACCGGCTCGGTTGGATTTACATTA
Source organism: uncultured Oscillospiraceae bacterium (assembly GCA_964423705.1). Lineage (GTDB taxonomy): Bacteria > Bacillota > Clostridia > UMGS1810 > UMGS1810 > CAKSIN01. The sequence continues at coordinate 6,770 of CAYRGA010000001.1, read as the reverse complement.
AAAAATGATGATATAGTAAATCAAAATGAAAATATTGACTGTGAGCTTTATTCAGACCGGATAAGTGAATATGATTTTGTGGAAGAAAAAGACGGAGTCATTGTGTGCAGTGATTTGAACAACAGAATATATACAACATATAACTTAAAAAGAGACGGACTTTATATACATTCGAATACGTAAAATGATGAAATTTCTCAATATGCTTTAAATTTAGATTTGAATTTTCTCGGGCAAAAAAGCGGCATGGGTGAATTTCAGCTTTTGCCGAGTTCTCCTTATATGTCCGATGATAATAATTATTTTTATTATTTGATGATGTATGACTGCGGAAAATGCATGGTAGTTTTGTCAGAGAAAAAATGCGATGGCCGGAGAATAAAATATTCGCCGTATGCGTTCGGACATTATATATTGAGAGTGCAGATAATGGCTTCTTTTGATAAGGCTTTTGACGGAAGCAACACAAAAGAATTAAAGCTCAAAATATTTATGGCTGACAGTGTCGATGAGGCTTTTGAGAAAATTTCCGAATCTTTCGATGCTCCGGTTTGCAAAAACATTATCAATGGCGGATTCGACGGAAAGGCTGTTGTCGAGGTGGTGGTATTGACAGTATAAAATGTGACTTGAAGCAGTTATCTGATGGTCAAATTACAGAAAGATTTAAGACAGCTCATTGTTATCCTAAACATGGGGACAATTCGCTTTCGAGATATGCTTGGGTAAGATATTTTTACACGTGGGGGAAAGATTTATAAAGTATAATTCAAAATTTAAAAATAAAACGTATCCAAATCCGGATAATAAAGTTGTCAAATCATTAAAAAGGCGTTACCTAAATAATACACTGATTTTAAAACATGGGAAAAAGCCTTCCGCTTGAGTGCAATGGTGACCGCATTAGCGGGGGGGATAAAGCGGAAAAACTGTTATATAATGTTTTCATACGAAAACCACACCTCATCAGTCACTTGCGTGAAAACTTCTCCTTGAGGAGAAAGTGGCGGCGGAGCCGTCGAATGATGTGAAAAAAACGGAGCCTCTCTTAAATGAGAAGTCTTAAAAAATTATCTCTAACTTGACAAAATCATATAATAAAAAAATTGCGGAGGTAAAAAAGTATGAGTATGAGATGGAGAACGTATTTAAAGCGGATAGCGTATGTAATTGCCGCGGTGCTGTTATTTACAAGCATGTCGGGCTTTGCTGCAGATTTTCCAAATTCGATTTGGAAGCCGCTTGCAAACTATGATGCTGCGTATAATTCGGGCGACAACGCCGCTGTCTACTCAATCGGAACAAATCTTATAAGCATCATGGAGCCGGAGCCCGCATCACAGAAAAAGACAGAATTTTTATCCGGAAAGTACTATCAAGTGGCAGGAGCGGCAGAGAAGCTGGGATATTTCGATGCTGCGGTGGAGAATTACAAAAAATACATTCCGTACGGTGAGACGATGAACCAGACGGACGGCGTTATTTTTGCGAAAAGCAAGATAGATGTACTGACACCGCGGTTTGAGGTGTTTCACCGACAGGATGGGACGATACAGCCGTATTACGGTGCGAGGCTTGAACCTGAAAATGGCGTTTTATTCGGCTCGGTGTACGACAATGACCCGCGGATATTAAGCTACGACGAATCAATAGTTAAGAATTATTTTCCGAAGGAAAATTCACTTAATCTTGTATACCTTGAATTCGGGGAGGACATTTCATCACTCGGAAGATATGAGAAATATTTCAGAGAAATCAGAGATTCGGGAGCATACGTCATGCTTGCGTGGAACACGTATTCAAGCCTCGGAGATATAGAGCAGTATGACAGTTATATAAGAAATACCGTGGAGTATCTCGGAAATTCGGGACTTAACATCATTTTAAGATTTGCAAACGAAATGAATGTCGCTCCGAACGGTGATGTTGCCGAGGATTACATACGTTCATTTCGCTACGTGGCGGACATCGCTCACACAAAGCCGAATATTGCCATGTGCTGGGCACCGAACGATGTCGGAGCACTCGACCGTCCATTTGCGAACTATTACCCCGGAAACGAATACGTTGACTGGGTGGGCGTAAGCTTGTACACCAGCAAGTATTTTCAGGGAATTGCATCGGGTGATGAAGAACAGAGAAAAATATCCGACACTTATTTCCTTTCGGGAGAGTATGCAGACCCGGTGCTCAGAATGAGCCGCATCATAAGCTTTATGAAGGAGTACGGAATCGAAAAGCCCGTTGCTGTTACAGAGTGCGGAGCACCGCATGCCACAAATGCTTTGTCTGAGGACTGCACCGAATGGGGAGTGGATAAGCTCTACAAAATTTACGGTGAGCTTGTCAGAGTGTATCCGCAGATAAAGGCGATTTGCTATTTTAATGTTCTGCGCCCGAGTGAAACGCAGGATTTCGCTATTTCGGATTCGCCTGTGTTCAATGAAGCCTATAATCGTGCCGTCGAAGATGGAATCTACCTTACGGATGCATCGCAAAGAGCCGGCTTTTCATACGTGAGCGGTGTGCCGTCGAGCGTGAGCGGAGGCATGGAGCTTTCGGCATCCATGTATTATCCCGGACTTGCCCGGGGCAAGGCAGTGTATTATGTTGACGGTTTATGGATTGGTGAGGCTGTAAATTCTCCGTACAAAATAAATATAGGCGGTTTGGCGGACGGTGTACATAATCTTACCGTGAAATTTATGAATCTTGCCGGCTACGAGCTTTTAAGCCGTGACTATACATTTGAAGTTAAAACCCCCATTAAGGTGACCTTAAACGGGCAAGAGATAGCCTTTACAGACTGTGAGCCAATAATGCAGAATGACAGGGTTCTCGTCCCGCTCCGTGCGATATTTACCGCGCTCGGAGCACAGGTGGACTGGGACGAAGCCACACAGACCATCACCTCGTTGAAGGACGGTACGACGGTTAAAATGACTATAGGTGACAACATCATGTACAAAAACGGCGTAGCCGATGAAATCGATGTGCCTGCGCAGCTTTTCGGTGAAAGGACACTGGTGCCGGTACGTGCGGTAGCACAGAGCTTCGGGGCAAACGTTGACTGGGATGATTACACTCAGACGGTTATTATCAGCGTAAACTGATGCCTTGTAAATGCGACAGCTTGAATTAAACATACTCGGAGGTAATGAATTTGAAAATACGCATAATTTGTGTGGGAAAATTAAAGGAAAAGTATCTCAAGGAGGGCATAGCCGAATATGCGAAGCGCCTTTCGCGCTTTTGCAGCTTTGATGTGGTAGAGCTTAACGATGAGAAAATCCCGTCAAATCCGTCCGAGGCGGAGTGTAAAAGGGTATTGGAGAGCGAAGGCGAAGCGATACTTAATAAGCTGAGCTGTGACGGATATGCCATCGCATTATGCGTAGAGGGAAAGCAGCTGACCTCAGAGGAGCTTGCGGAGAGATTATCAACTGTTATGCTTAACGGAAAGAGCACGATTGAATTTATAATCGGCGGTTCGCTCGGCTTGGCGGACAAAGTTAAAAAACGATGTGACATTAGGCTGAGCTTTTCAAAATTCACCTTTCCGCATCAGCTGATGAGATTAGTGCTTTCGGAGCAGATATACCGCTCCTTTAAGATTAATTCAAACGAAGAATACCATAAATAACGAATCCCCCCGACACCGGCGTAGTGTCGGGGGGATTTTATGTGTGCGGCGGTGAGTTTCACCGTCACTTTTTTATTATTACGCTTTGGTTATAAGGCTTTTGCCGCTCATTTCTTCGGGTATTTCAAGTCCCATAACGTCGAGCAGGGTAGGAGCCAGGTCTGCAAGTCTGCCTTCGCTGAGCTTTGCATCGCCGATGCCCACGCCTATAAGCGGAACTACGTTCGTGGAGTGTGCCGTAAACACGCTTCCGTCAGCAGGGTCAATCATCTGCTCGGCATTTCCGTGGTCGGCAGTGATGAATATTGCACCGCCCATGGATACAACCTTATCGGCTATCTTACCTATACATTCGTCGACAGCTTCCACAGCTTTTACAGCCGCATCCATAACGCCTGTATGACCTACCATGTCGCAGTTGGCATAATTTAGTACCACCAAATCGTATTTGTCGGTATCGAGAGCTTCCAAAAGCTTATCTGTAACTTCATATGCACTCATTTCGGGCTGCATATCATAGGTCGCTACTTTCGGAGAAGCTACGAGGATTCTGTCCTCGCCGTCATACACCTTTTCCACGCCGCCGTTAAAGAAGAAGGTAACGTGTGCGTATTTCTCTGTTTCGGCGATTCTGAGCTGTTTCATGCCCTTGAGTGACAGATATTCACCCAGCGTATTTGTGAGCTTCTGGGGTTTAAATGCTACGTGAACATTCGGCATGCTCGCATCGTACTGTGTCATCGTAACATAGAAAATTTTAAAGAATTTTCTTTCAAATCCGTTAAATTCGGGGTCGACCAGGGTTCTGGTGATTTCTCTTGCACGGTCGGGGCGGAAGTTGCAGAATATCACACTGTCGTTTTCACCGATTGTGCCTACAGGTGCGCCGTTTTCCGTTACAACGGTAGGAATCACAAATTCGTCGGTTATGTCCTTTTCGTATGAAGCTTTAACTGCCTCATATGGGCATGTGCAGGTTTCGCCTACGCCTTTAACCATAGCATCATAAGCCTTTACCACTCTTTCCCAACGGTTATCTCTGTCCATAGCATAGTATCTGCCGGAAACGGTAGCTATCTTACCTATGCCGATAGTCTGAGCTTTTTCGTAAATTTCTTTAACAAAATCCGCACCGCTTGTGGGTGATACATCTCTTCCGTCCAGGAAGCAGTGGATAAATACCTTGTCAAGACCCTGTTTTTTGGCAAGCTCTATCACAGCGGCAATGTGCTCAATGTGGCTGTGGACTCCGCCGTTTGAGAGCAGACCCATGATGTGAAGTGCGGAATCGTTGTCTTTGCAGTTTTGGCAAGCAGCGATAAACTCTTCATTTTCGTAGAAATCTCCGTCGCCGATAGCCTTTGTGATTCTGGTAAGCTCCTGATAAACTATTCTGCCGGCACCGATGTTCGTGTGACCGACCTCGGAGTTACCCATCTGTCCGTCGGGCAGACCCACATCAAGGCCGCTGGCATGGATTATGGTAGTCGGATTTTCAGCGGTAAGTCTGTCAAGGTTTGGTTTATTTGCACTGTAAACGGCATTGCCCTCGGTATATTTGCTTAATCCGTAGCCGTCGAGAATGGCAAGGACAACAGGTTTTTTACTCATAATTATTCTTCCTTTCATATGTCAGAAAAATCTCTGCCTTTAAGACAGAGATTTTTTTCGGATTTACATTAGCTGTTTACTATAACAGAAAAGTCATTTGCTTTAAGGCTTGCACCGCCAACCAAACCTCCGTCGATATCGGGTTTAGCGAACAATTCCTTTGAGTTGGAGGCATTTACGCTTCCGCCGTACTGAATGATAACTTCATCTGCGGCAGCCTTGCCGAATACTTCGGCAACTGTTTCTCTGATTTTAGCGCAAACTTCCTGTGCCTGGTCGCTTGTAGCTGTTTTACCTGTACCGATAGCCCAGATAGGCTCATATGCGATTATGCATTTTTTAACCTGCTCCTCAGTCAAGCCGAGAAGTGCGATTTTGGTCTGCATAGCGACGAGCTCAAATGTGATGCCCTGTTCTCTCTGTTCCAGAGATTCACCTACGCAGATTATCGGGATGAGGTTGTGCTCAAATGCCTTCAAAACCTTCTTGTTTACTGTTTCGTCGGTTTCGTTGAAATACTGTCTTCTTTCGGAGTGACCGATTATAACGTATTTAACGCCCATTTCTTCGAGCATAGAGGGTGCGATTTCACCTGTGTATGCACCGCTTTCTTCAAAGTACATGTTCTCGGCACCAACTTCGATGTTTGAACCCTTAACAGCCTCTATGGCATTTGCGAGGTTAGTGAACGGTACGCATACTATGCATTTGTTTTTTGAATCGGCAACAAGCGGCTTAAGCTCATTGATAAGCTCGGTTGTCTGTGCCGGAGTTTTGTTCATTTTCCAGTTTCCTGCAGCAACTATCTGTCTCATGATTTTGTCAAATCCTTTCAAAATTAATTTTTTTCGTAAGAAGCGGGGGAGTGTGCTCCCCCGTAATGTTATTCTTATTTATCGTTTAATGCGGCAATGCCGGGGAGCTCTTTGCCTTCGAGGAATTCCAAGGAAGCGCCGCCGCCTGTGGAGATGTGGCTCATCTTATCGCCCAAGCCTGCCTGGTTTACAGCAGCTACGCTGTCACCGCCGCCGATGATGGTGGTAGCATCGATTTTTGAGAGAGCCTCTGCGATAGCGTTTGTACCCTTTGCGAATGTAGGCATCTCAAATACGCCCATAGGTCCGTTCCATACCACTGTCTTGGCATCCTTTATGGCATCTGTGTAAAGAGCGATGGTCTTTTCACCGATATCAAGGCCTTCCCAATCAGCTTCGATTCCGCCTCTTTCAACAGTCTTGTGAGCGGCATCGTTTGAAAATTCCTGAGCTACAACGGTATCTACCGGGATTAAAAGTTTAACGCCTTTAGCTTTTGCTTTTTCCATCATTTCCTTTGCATAGTCGAGGTAGTCTGCTTCGAGAAGAGATTTACCTACTTCTTCGCCGAGAGCCTTCATGAAGGTATAAGCCATACCGCCGCCGATTATGAGTGTATCAACCTTTTCGAGGAGGTTGTTTATAACAGAAATTTTTGAGGAAACCTTTGAACCGCCGAGGATAGCCACGAAAGGTCTTAC